>NZ_JBHZCN010000078.1:0-46138 GCF_042755465.1 Kitasatospora sp. NPDC059160
CCGCCAAGCGGGCCGAACCCGGGGACGACCTCACCACCGACCTGATAGCCGTCCGCGAGGCCGGGGACGGGCTCAGCGAGGCCGAACTCGTCGGCACCCTGCTGCTGATGCTGGTGGCCGGGCACGAGACCACGCTCAACCTGATCACCAACGCCGTCCGGGCCCTGCTCGCCCACCCCGACCAGCTGCGACTGGTGCTGGACGGCGCGCAGCCGTGGTCCGCGGTGGTGGAGGAGACGCTGCGCCACGACTCGCCGGTCGGCCAGTTCCCGCTGCGCTACGCGAGCGAGGACATCGAGGTCGGCGACGTGGTGATCCGCCGCGGCGAGGCCCTGCTCGCCTCGTACGCCGCGGCCGGGCGCGACGCCGGGCACTACCCGGACGCCGACCGCTTCGACCTCACCCGGCAGCCCGCCCGGCACCTGTCGCTCGGACACGGCCCGCACTTCTGCCTCGGCTCGGGGCTGGCCCGGCTGGAGGCGGAGACGGCGCTGCGGCACCTGTTCGCCCGGTTCCCGGCGCTGGCCCTGGCGGAGGGCGAACGGCCGGAGCCGATCGGCTCGTTCGTGAGCAACAGCGTACGGACGCTGCGGGTGACGGTCCGGGGGACGGGCGGGTGATGCGGGCCGCCGGAACGGGCGACAGGGGTGACGGTTGCCGCCACCCGGTTACCTGAGGGCGGCCCGGTCGTTCGGCAGGGCATGAAGAAACTCGCCACCCTCGCCGCCCTCACCATGGCGGGCCTCGCCCTCGCCGCCCCGGCGGCCTCCGCCACCAGCCAGGTCGCCAGCTCGCCGGACGCCACCGGCGGCCTCACCGACGGCCTCACCCTCTCCCCCGCCGACCTCGCCCTGCAGACCGCGGGCAAGCTCCCGGTGGTCGGGCACACGGCCGACGAGGTGGAGGCCATCGGCACCAACCAGATGTCCCACCCGGGGCTCAGCGGGCAGATCGGCTGACCCACCCGCCGCACGGGCCGCCCACCGCACGGGCCGCCCACCGCACCGGGCCGCCCGCCGCACCGGGCCGCCCGGACGTGCGGTGGAGCGGGCGGCCGACCGACCCCCGTCCGGTCCGCCGCCCGCTCCTGTCTGCTGCCCGCCCCCGGGGCTCAGCCCGTGAACAGGCCGTTGAGCTCCGGGTAGGTCAGCCCGCCGTCCAGGGCGGCGTACGTACCACTCCCGTACACCTCTTCGGCCGCCCGGCGGACCGCCGCGTAGGCCACCTTGGCCAGGCCCGGGCCCAGGCTGATCCGGGCCACGCCCAGCTTCGCCAGCTCGGCGACCGTGGGTGCGCCCGGCGCCGCCAGCACGTTCAGCGGGGCCGGGACGGCCGCGACCAGGGCGGCGACGGTCTCCGGGTCGGCGACGCCGGGGACGAACACGCCGTCCGCGCCCGCCTCGACGTACGCCCGCAGCCGGCGGACCGCCTCGTCCAGCCGGCCCTCCGGCTCGCCCAGGCCGTGCAGGAACACGTCGGTCCGGGCGTTCAGGAACAGCGGGACGCCGGCCGCGTCGGCCGCCGCCCGGGCCGCCGCGACCCGCTCCGCGGCCTGCTCCGGGGTGTGGTCCGCGTCCTCCAGGTTCACCCCGACCGCGCCGGTGGCGAGCAGCGCGGTGACGGTCGCGCCGACCCCGGCCGCGGTGTCCGCGTAGCCGCTCTCCAGGTCCGCGGTGACCGGCAGGTCGACCGAGCGGACCACCTCGGCGGTACGGGCCAGCACCTGGTCGCGGTCGGCGCCGCCGCCGTCCGGGCTGCCGAGCGACCAGGACACGCTGGCGCTGGCCGTCGCCAGCGCCCGCGCCCCGGCGCCGGCCACCAGCCGGGCGCTCGCCGCGTCCCACACGTTGGCCAGCACCAGCGGCTCGCCCGGGCGGTGCAGCTCCCGGAGCAGCCGGGCCTTCTCCTGCTGGGTGGTCATCGCGGCCCCGCTCACTTCGCGGCCGGGCTCATGCGGGTGGACACGCCGATCCGGTTCCAGGCGTTGATGGTGGCGATCAGCGCGATCAGCTGGGCCAGTTCGGCCTGCTCGAAGTGCGCGGCGGCCTCGGCGTACACGGCGTCCGGCACGTGCCCCTGGGTGAGCAGGGTGACCGACTCGGTGAGGGCGAGGGCGGCCCGCTCACGGGCGGTGAACCACGGGGTCTCGCGCCAGGCGGGGAGGGAGACCAGGCGGTGGTCCTGCTCGCCGTTCTTGCGGGCGTCGGTGGCGTGCATGTCGATGCAGAAGGCGCAGCCGTTGATCATCGAGGCGTGCACCTTGACCAGCTCGGCGAGGACCGGGTCCAGGCCCTGCCGGGAGGCCCGGTCCACGGCGATCATGGCCTGGTAGAACTCGGGGGCGAGCCGCCCCAGCTGCAGGCGCAGCTCGGGGGCGGGCACGGCGTCGGTCTGGTGGGTCTCGGTCTCGTTCGTCGTCACGGTCGCCAGCCTAGGAGCCGACTGGCCCGTCCCACTGGTGCATTCGCCGCTCGGATCCTTGGGCCACTTCCGGCGCACGAACGGGCGTGCGAGGATCGCTGGTGGATCTTCGGATCCTCGGACCTCCGGATCCTCGCACCTTCCGAGCGGATCGGACCAGGGGGCGGGACCGGCGGATCGGACCGGCAGATCGGACCAGCGGATCGGACCAGGGGGACGGGACCGTGTGCACGGCGTTCATCAGCATCGAACCGGAGGCAGCGGTACCGGTGCTGCTGCTCTCCGTCCGGGACGAGTACCTCGGCCGCGCCTGGCTGCCGCCGGACCACCACTGGCCGCAGCGGCCCGAACTGCTCGGCGGACTGGACCTCGCGGCCGGCGGCACCTGGCTGGCCGTCGACCCGACCCGGCGCACCGCCGCCTGCCTGCTGAACGGCTTCGGCCCGCTCGCCCCCGCCGACAGCAGGCTCAGCCGCGGCGAACTCCCGCTCACCGCCGTCCGCGAGGGCGGGATCGGCCACCTCGACCTGACGCCGTACGACCCCTTCCACCTCGTCCAGGTCCGCCCCGACGGCGCCCGGGTCGCCAGTTGGGGCGGCGGCCGGCTCACCGAGCACGAACTGCCCACCGGGCTCAGCGTGGTGCTCAACGACGGGCTGGAGGGGATGGCGGCCAACCGCACCGCCTCCGAGCGGATCCGCTCGCTGATGGCCGCCCGCGCGGACCACTTCCGGGCCCGGTTCCGCGCCGAGCCCCGGCCGAGCCCCACCGCCGACGGCCCGACCGAGCGGGCCTGGGGCGGCTGGCTGCCGGTCGTCACCGGCGACGGGCTGGCGCCGGACGAGGACGCCGCGCTGATCCAGCGCCGGGACTTCGGCGACGGGCGGATCTGGGGCTCCTCCTCGATCTCCCTGCTGGCACTCGGGCCGGACCTGCTGCGCTACGACTTCGCGACCGCCCCGGTGCCCGCCGACGGGTCGGGGTGGCGGCGGGTCGAGGCCTGACCGGAACGGACGTGCGTCCAGGTCGTACGTCCGACCGACACGGACGTCCGAGACGGACGTACGTCCCGGCCGGCCGCCCGCGAGCGATCCGGACGTCCGAGACGGACGTACGTCCGGACCGGGTCCCGGAAAAGGACTTGAAGCTGACGCTGCGGGAGGCTGCATCGTAGGGCTCCGTCGACCCCTCGCCCCCGTAGGAGGCGCCCGATGGACCGCCTGCCCCGCACGCCCCGCCCGCCCCGCCGGTCCGCCCTGCTGGCCGTCGCCCTGCCGCTGCTGGGCGTCCCGCTCGCCGCGACCGCCGGTCTGCTGCTCGGCGCCGCCGTGCACCGGAGCGTGCCGTTCGGCAGTCTGCTGGGCGCCCTGGCCGGCGCGCTGTTCGGCTGAGTCCGGGCCCGGTGACGCCCGGACATACGCTCGATGAACTTCTGGGAGCGGGCCTGCCAGGCGTCTACATGCCCGTAGTAGCTTCGCGGTGGCCACCGGGATCGGGCGGCCGCAGACCCCCGAGCGAAGGTGCGCGATGTCCACCCTGACCTACCCGGAAGCGATAGGCGTCGGCCTGCTGCAGGGTGTGACGGAACTCTTCCCGGTCTCCAGCCTGGGCCACAGCATCCTGCTTCCGGCCGTGCTCGGCGGGAAGATCCAGCAGGACCTCGACATGACCGCCGACGGCTCCCCCTACCTCGCCGCGCTGGTCGCCCTGCACCTGGCCACCGCGCTCGCCCTGGTGGTGTTCTTCCGGCGGGACTGGGTCCGGGTGGTCAGCGGCCTGGTCAGCTCGATCCGGCACCGCCGGGTGCAGACCCGGGACGAGAAGCTCACCTGGCTGCTCATCATCTCCACCATCCCGGTCGGCGTGGCCGGACTCGTGCTGGAGAAGGCCCTGCGGCACGCCCTCGGCAAGCCGCTGCCCGCCGCGGTCTTCCTCGCCCTCAACGGCCTGGTGCTGCTCGGCGCCGAACGGCTCAAGCGCGGCGGCAGCGGCCGCCGCCGGGCCGGGTACGCCGCCCCCGTCGACGAGCCCGGCCTCGACCCGGCGACCGCCTCCGACGTCCGGCTGACCAGGCTCGGCTACGGCCAGGGCGCCTGGATCGGCGCCGCCCAGATCCTCGCGCTGTTCCCCGGCATCAGCCGCTCCGGCGTCACCATGAGCGCCGGCATCCTGCGCGGGCTGCACCACGAGGACGCCGCCCGGTTCTCCTTCCTGCTCGCCACCCCGGTCATCCTGGCCGCCTCGGTGCTGAAGGTGCCCGAGCTGTTCAAGCCGGAGAACTCCTCCGTGCTCGGCCCGGTCGCGGCCGGCAGCGTCGCCGCCTTCGTGGCCGGCTACATCTCGGTGCGCTTCCTCACCAAGTACTTCGAGACCCGCAGCCTGACCCCGTTCGCGGTGTACTGCTTCCTGGCCGGCCTCGGCAGCGCGATCTACCTCTCGATCTGAGCCCCCCTCCCGCGGCTCCGACAGCCCACAGTCGGCCCCGCCGGAAATCCCGCGCGCCGAACGGCCGCCTCGGCGACCATGTCACCGGCAGGACAGGCGACTTCGCGAGAGGTGGAACGGTGGCAGGAACGGCGGCAGGACAGGTGCGCAGGGTGGCCGAGGGCAGGCCGGCGGTCGTCACGGGCGGCTCGCGGGGCATCGGACGGGCGATCGTCGAGCGGCTGGCGCGCGAGGGCGCGGACGTCGTCCTCGGCTACGCCACCGACCGGGCGGCCGCCGAGGCGGTGGTCGACGCGGTGGCGGCGGGCGGCGGACGCGCCTGGGCCGTACCGGCCGACCTCGCCGAACCGGGCGCCGCCGAGCGGCTGATGGCCACGGCCGAGGAACTGCTCGGCGGGCTGGACATCCTGGTGAACAACGCCGCGCGGTCTTTCGCCCCCACCCCGCTCGCGGACCTCGACGACACGGCCTTCGACGCCGTCCTGGCCGTCAACACCCGCGCCGTGTTCGCCACCGTCCGCTACGCGGCCCGCCGGATGCGCGACGGCGGACGGATCGTCAACATCTCCAGCGTGAACACCGTGCGCCCCGTCCCCGGCATCGCCGCGTACGCCGCCAGCAAGGGCGCCGTCGAACAGCTCACCGCCGTCGCCGCGGCCGAACTCGGCCCGCGCGGCATCACCGTCAACACCGTCTCCCCCGGCGCCACCGACACCGACCTGCTGCGTGCCGCCAACCCGCCCGAGGCGCTCGACCGGGTCGCGGGCCTGACCCCGCTGCGCCGGCTCGGACAGCCCGAGGACATCGCCGACGTGGTCGCCTTCCTGGCCGGGCCGGACGCCCGCTGGGTCACCGGGCAGAACCTCCGGGCCACCGGCGGCCTGGGCTGACCGACGGCGCACCGACGGCGCACCGACGACAACCCGCGGGCCGTACGGCGAACTGCCGTACGGCCCGCGGGCGTTCTACCCGGTGAGCCCCAGGGCGGCCAGCCGGTCCGGGTCGGTGAGGACGTCCAGTCCGGTGATCCGGCCGCGGTGGATCGTGAAGGACATGACCGACAGCGGGCGGCCCCCGGCGAAGGACACCACGCCGGGCGAGCCGTTGACCAGCACCAGGCGCCCGTCGGCGGCGAACCGGGCGAAGGCGATCGCCTGGGCGGCGACCTCGGCCGCGCCCCGGCGCAGCACGCTCGGCACCAGCGGGCCGCCGTCGGACCGGGCCACCACCTCCGGGTCCAGCACCGTCAGCAGGGCGTCGAAGTCCCCGCCCCGGGCGGCGGCCAGGAAGGCCTCCACCACCGTGCGCTTGAGCCCGTCGTCGGTGTCGCCGGCCGGGGTGGCGCCCTGCACCCGGCGGCGGGCGCGGCTGGCCAGTTGGCGGGTCGAGGCGGCGGTCCGGCCGAGCACCTCGGCGATCCCGTCGAAGGGCACGTCGAACAGGTCGTGCAGCACGAAGGCCACCCGCTCCGCCGGGGAGAGCGTCTCCAGCACCACCATCAGCGCGATGCCCACCGAGTCCGCGACCAGGATCCCGTGCACCGGGTCCAGCGCCGCCGACCCGCTCACCCCCGGATCCGGCAGCCGCACCCGCCCCTCCTGCTGCTCGGGCAGCGGGTCCTCCCGCCGGGAGGCCCGGGAGCGCAGCTGGTCCAGGCAGATCCGGCCGACCACCCTGGTCAGCCAGGCCCCGAGGTTGCGCAGCTCGCCCGTGTCACCGCGGCTCAGCCTGAACCACGCCTCCTGGACGGCGTCCTCCGCCTCGGCGACCGAGCCCAGCATCCGGTAGGCCACGGACCGCAGTTGGGGCCGCTCCGCCTCGAACCGCGCGGCCAGCAGCTCCGCTCCGGAGTTCTCCTCGCCCATCTGTCACATCCTCGTCTCGGCACCCGTCGGATCGATGACGGACACCGACCGCCCACCCCGACGGTCCCACCGGCCCGACCGGCCCCACCAGCCCCGACGACCCCACCCGATTCTGCCGAACCCGAGGGAGGACGGCCACCGCTTCGAGCACATCGGCACCCGCCGCGACAGGCGAGAATGGGGCCCGTGAACGGCTCCTGGACCGCCTTCGGCGGCGATCTGCATCTGGACCTCACCGGGCGGCGTGCTGCCGGCGCCGGGCTGCGGGCGGCGCTGGAGGACGCGCTGCGCGAGGCGGTGCAGGACGGGCGGCTGGCGCCCGGGACGCGGCTGCCGTCGTCGCGGGCGCTCGGGGAGGACCTCGGGATCGCCCGCAACACGGTGGTCGAGGCGTACGGGCAGCTCGCCGCCGAGGGGTGGCTCAGCTCGCGGCAGGGGTCCGGCACCACCGTCGCGCGGCGGGCCGTGCCGGTGCGGGGCACGCGGTCCGCGCCCACCGGGGGGCGGCGGCCGAGCGTCCGGCACGACCTGATGTCCGGGCGGCCCGACCTCTCGCTGTTCCCCCGCAACGCCTGGCTGGCCGCAGCCCGCCGGGCCCTCGCCACCGCACCGCACGACGCGTTCGGCTACGGCAGCCCGCTGGGCCGGATCGAACTGCGCGAGGCGCTGACCGACTACCTGGCCCGGGTCCGCGGGGTCCGCACCGACCCGGACCACCTGCTCGTGTGCAGCGGCTTCCAGCAGGGCCTGGGGCTGCTGTGCGCGGCGTTGAAGGAGCGCGGGGCCCGTTCGCTCGCGGTGGAGGCGTACGGGCTGCCGCCGCAGCACGCCGTGGTGCGGGCCGCCGGGCTGGCGACCGTCCCGCTGCCGCTGGACTGCGAGGGCGCGCTGGTCGACCGGCTGGACGCCGGCCCCGCCGCCGCCCTGCTCACCCCCGCCCACCAGTTCCCGACCGGCGCGCCGCTGTCCGCCGACCGGCGGGCGGCCGCGGTGCGGTGGGCGCGCGAGCAGGACCGGTACGTGATCGAGGACGACTACGACGGCGAGTTCCGCTACGACCGGCAGCCGCTCGGCGCGATGCAGGCCCTCGACCCGGAGCGGGTGGTGTACGCGGGCACCGCCGCCAAGAGCCTGGCCCCGGGCCTGCGGCTGGCCTGGCTGGCCCTGCCGGACGCGCTGGTCGAACCGGTCGCCCGGTCGAAGGTGCTCGCGGACACGATGTCCCCGGTGCTGGACCAGCTGACCCTGGCCGAGCTGATCACCTCGGGGACGTACGACCGGCACGTGCGGCGCTGCCGGCTGCACTACCGGCGCCGCCGGGACCGGCTGGTCGCCGCGCTCGCCGAGCACGCCCCGCAGGTCGAGATCACCGGCATCGCGGCCGGACTGCACGCCGTCCTGCAACTCCCGCCCGGCGCGACGCCGGAGGCGGAGCTGCTGGCCCGCGCCGAGGCCGCCGGACTGGCCCTCAGCGGCCTCGACCGGCACCGCGCCGACCCGGCGACGCCGGGGGCGGAGCAGGAGACCGGGCCCGCGCTGGTGATCGGCTACGGGTCCCCGCCGGAGCACGCCTTCCCGGCGGCCCTGGAGGCCCTCTGCCGAGTGCTCCGCGACGCCTGACCGCGCCGGGCGGTCGGACGGGCGCCCGCCTCCGACGGGGGCGGAGACGGACGCCCGGCAGGTGGGGTCACCTACTTGTTGCGGGTGCCCAGTTCGAACAGCAGGATGATGAACCCGGCGAAGAGGTGGCAGCCCACGGTGTAGATCACCAGGCGGTGGTAGACCCGCTTGTTGGCCCACTTGCCGGCGTCGACGGTCTTCGGGCCGGCGGCGGTGTCGGGGGCACCGACGGCACCGGTGGTGGCGGCGGCGGTGTCGGCGGTGGTGGGATCGGCCATGGTGATCTCCTCCGAGGTGTTCTGACGGCTGGTCAGTGGCTCGCGGCGGGGCCGCCGCCGAGGCAGAGTTCGCCGCCGGGGCTCTGCAACAGGGTGTGGACGAAGAGCAGTTCGACGCCGGTGCCGGATGCGGCGGCGATGCAGTGCGGGGTGAGCGAGTCGTAGTGCGCGGAGTCGCCGGGGGCGAGGTGGTGGACGCGGTCGCCGAGGGTGACCCGCAGTTCCCCGCGCAGGACGTACAGCCACTCCTCGCCGGGGTGGACCCGGACCACCTCGTCCTGGACGCCCGGCGGGACGAACACCCGTAGGGCCTGCATGGCGCGGCCGGGGGCGCCGGCCCGGCGGTAGCCCCAGCCGCCGGCCCGGCCGGGCTCGATGGCGCCGCCGCGGACCACCGGGTCCGGTTCGACCAGGGCCTCGCCGAGCAGCCCGGAGACCGAGGTGCCGTAGGCGCGGGCCAGGCCGAGCAGGACGGGCAGCGAGGGCTGGCGGCGGCCGGTCTCCAGCCGGGACAGATAGGCTGGGGAGAGGCCGATCCGGCCTGCGGCGACCTCCAGGGTGAGGCGGCTGCTGAGCCGGTGCTCGCGGAGGCGGGCGGCGAGGCCGGCGACCTCCTGGTCGTCGAGCCGGCCGTCGTCGGCGGGAGTGCCGGTGGCACCGGTGGTGCTGCTGCTCATGCGTCCAGTGGACACCCGCCCTGCCGCAGGGGCAAGAAACTTGCCTCAGGGGCAAACCGCTCCGAGGGGGCTCACGGCCGGGGGATGTTCCGCAGGTTGCTGCGCGCCAGGTCGACCATCCGCCCGACCCCGCCGGACAGCACCGTCCGCCCGGCGGCCAGCGCGAAGCCCTTCACCTGGGCGGCGGTGATCCGCGGCGGGATGGACAGCGCGTTGGGGTCGGTGACCACGTCCACCAGGGCCGGTCCGGGCCGTTCCAGCGCCTCCGCCAGCACCTCCCGGACCCTGGCCGGCTCGGTGACCCGCTTGGCCGGGATGCCCATCGCCCGGGCGATGCCCGCGTAGTCCACGTCCCCGTTGTCGATCTCGTACTCCGGGTAGCCGGAGACCAGCATCTCCAGCTTGATCATGCCGAGCGCGCCGTTGTTGAGGACCACCGTCTTCACCGGCAGCCGGTGCTTGGCCACCGTGAGCAGTTCGCCGAGCAGCATGCCGATCCCGCCGTCGCCCGCCATCGCGATCACCTGCCGCCCGGGGCAGGCGAGTTGGGCGCCGATCGCGTGCGGGAGGGCGTTCGCCATCGAGCCGTGCAGGAAGGAGCCGATCACCCGGCGGCGGCCGTTCGGCCGGAGGTAGCGGGCGGCCCAGACGTTGTTCATCCCGGTGTCCACGGTGAACACCGCGTCCTCGGCGGCGACGTCGTCCAGCACCGAGGCGACGTACTCCGGGTGGATCGGCAGGTGCTTCTCGATGTCCCGGGTGTAGGCGCCGATCACGTCCTCCAGCGACTTGCAGTGCTTGCGCAGCAGGCCGTCCAGGAAGGAGCGGTCCGGCTTCGCCTCCAGCAGCGGCAGGACGGCCCGCAGGGTGGCCGCGACGTCGCCGTGCACGGCCAGCTCCAGGGCGGTGCGCCGGCCCAGCCTGGTCGCGTCGTGGTCGACCTGGACGGTGTGCGCCTGCGGCAGGAAGGAGTCGTACGGGAAGTCGGTGCCGAGCAGCAGCACCAGGTCGGCGGAGTGCAGCGCCTCGTGGCAGGCGCCGTAGCCGAGCAGTCCGCTCATCCCGACGTCGTACGGGTTGTCGAACTGGATCCACTCCTTGCCGCGCAGCGAGTGCCCGACCGGCGCGTGCAGCGCCTCGGCGACCGCCATCACCTCGGCGTGCGCACCGCGCACCCCGGCACCGCAGAACAGGGTGACCCGGCGGGCCGCGTTCAGCAGCCGGGCCAGCTCCCGCACCTGGGACCAGGGCGGCGCGGCCACCGCCTGCTCGGTGAGGAAGTGGCTGCTGCCGGTCGGCCCGGCGGCGGGCAGGGCTGCGACGTCTCCGGGGAAGGCGAGCACCGAGACGCCGTGCGAACCCAGCGCGTGCTGGATGCCGACCCGCAGCAGCCGGGGCAGCTGGGCGGGGGTGGAGAGCATCTCGCACCAGTTGCTGCAGTCGGTGAACACCCGCTCGGGGTGGGTCTCCTGGAAGAAGCCGGTGCCGATCTGCCCGGACGGGATGTGCGAGGCCAGCGCGAGCACCGGCAGGCCGCTGCGCTGGGCGTCGTACAGGCCCTGGATCAGGTGGGTGTTGCCGGGGCCGCAGGAGCCGGCGCAGACCGCCAGCCGGCCGCTGAGCTCGGCCTCGGCGGCGGCCGCGAAGGCACCGGCCTCCTCGTTGCGCACGTGCACCCAGCCGATGCCGTCCGCCCGGCGGATCGCGTCGACGACCGGGTTGAGGCTGTCCCCGACGACGCCGTAGACCCGCTCCACCCCGGCCTGCCGGAGCACCTCCACCATCTGTTCCGCCACCGTCGCCACGGGCGCACCCCTTCGCCGGGCGCCGGGCTCGGCCGGGCGCCGGTTGTCACCGGACGTGCCCACCCTCCGAGGTGCGGGCCCGCCCCGCATCCGGAGCGGGCCCGAACAGGCGAGCGACCGGCGCGGCTACTCCGCCGCCAGGTGGTCCTGCTGGCCGAGCTTGCCGGCCACCAGGCCCGCCTGGGGCTGGCGGCGGGCCGGCTCGCGCCCCGGGGGCTGGGCGCAGCGCTCCTGGGCGGGCGGGACGGTGGTAGGCAGGGTGACCGGGGTGCCGGCCTTGACCTGGACCGTCTCGCCGTCGTGCCGCAGGTGGATCACCTCGCCGCGGCGCAGGGTGTAGGTGGTGCCCTCGTGGGTGATCCGGACGCCGAGCAGGTGGCCGCGGACCAGCAGCGAGAAGCTCAGCCGCATCAGCCCGGAGGGCAGCCGGGGCCGGAAGTCCAGCGTCTCCCCGTGGTCGCGCAGCCCGCCGAAGCCGGCCACCAGGGCGATGCAGGCCCCGGCGAGCGAGGCCATGTGCAGGCCGTCGCGGGTGTTGCCGCCGAGGTCGTGGAGGTCCATCAGGGCGGCCTCGGCGGTGTAGTCGTAAGCGAGGTCGAGCTGTCCGACCTCGGCGGCGATCACGGCCTGGGTGCAGGCGGAGAGCGAGGAGTCCCGGACGGTGAGCCGCTCGTAGTAGGCGAAGTTGCGGGCCTTCTGCTCGTCGGTGAAGGCGTCGCCGCGGACCTGCATGGCGAGCACCAGGTCGGCCTGCTTGACCACCTGCTTGCGGTACAGGTCGAAGTACGGGTAGTGCAGCAGCAGCGGGTACTTCTCCGGCGGGGTGCCCTCGAAGTCCCAGACCTGGTGGTGGGTGAAGCCGTCGGCCTGGGGGTGGACGCCGAGGTCCGCGTCGTACGGGACGTACATCGCGGCGGCGGCGTCGCGCCAGGCGGCGGTTTCCTCGGTGTCCACGCCGAGCGCGTCGGCCTCGCGCGGGTGGCGGACGGCGGCCTCGGCGGCGGCGCGCAGGTTCGTCTGCGCCATCAGGTTGGTGTAGACGTTGTTGTCGGCGACGGCGCTGTACTCGTCGGGGCCGGTGACGCCCTCGATCCGGAACCGGCCGGCGCTGTCGTGGTGGCCGAGCGAGCGCCACATCCGGGCGGTCTCCACCAGGAGTTCGAGGCCGTACTCGCGCTCGAACTCCGCGTCCCCGGTGGCCCGGACGTAGCGGGCCACGGCGGCGGCGATGTCAGCGCCGATGTGGAAGGCCGCGGTGCCGGCCGGCCAGTACCCGGAGCACTCCTCGCCGCGGATCGTCCGCCAGGGGAACACGGCGCCGGCCAGGCCGAGTTGGGCGGCGCGTTCGCGGGCCAGCGGGAGCGTGGTGTGCCGCCAGCGCAGGGCCTGGTTGACGGCGCCGGGCAGGCAGTAGGTGAGCACCGGCAGGACGAAGGTCTCGGTGTCCCAGAAGCTGTGCCCGTCGTAGCCCGGGCCGGTCAACCCCTTGGCGGGGATGGCGCGTTCCTCGCTGCGGGCGCCGGCCTGGAGGACGTGGAAGACGGCGAACCGGACGGCCTGCTGGAGTTCGACGTCGCCCTCGATCTCGACGTCGCTGGTCTCCCAGAACTCCCTGAGGTAGTCGGCCTGTTCGGCGACCAGGCCGTCCCAGCCGGTGTACCGGGCGGCGTTCAGCGCGGCCTCGACCTGGTCCCGGACGGCGGGCAGCGAGCGGGTGCCGGACCAGCCGTAGGACATGAACTTGACCAGCCGCAGCCGCTGTCCGGGGGCGAGCACGGTGGTGACGCTGATCCGGCAGTGGTCGGCCTCGGCCTCGGCGACGGTGTCCAGCCGCTCCGGGCCCTCGATGACGTGGTCCATCCCGGCGGCGACCCGGATGCCGCTGAACCGGGTGCGGTGCACCAGGACGGCCTTGGTGCCGCTCGCGTGGTGCGCCTCGGCCTGCAGCGGCGCCTCCAGCACGGCGGCGGCCCGCGGGTCCCCCTCGGGGCCGCCGGGCAGCTGCTCGTTGGCGACCAGTTCGGACTGGAGCACGATCCGCACCGGCCCGTCCACCGCCTCGACGGTGTACTCCACGGCGGCGATGGCCCGTTGGGTGAGCGAGACCAGCCGGGAGGAGCGCACCCGGATGGTCCGCCCGGCCGGGGAGGTCCATTCGCACTCGCGGTGCAGCAGTCCCTCGCGGAAGTCCAACCAGCGGGTGTGGCCGACCAGTTCGCCGTAGCGCAGGTCGAAGGGCTCGTCGTCCACCAGCAGACGGATGATCTTGCCGTTGGTGATGTTGATGACGCTCTGGCTGGACTCCGGGTAGCCGTAGCCGCCCTCGCCGTAGGGCAGCGGCCGCAGTTCGAAGACGCCGTTGAGGTAGGTGCCGGGCAGGCCGTGCGGCTCACCCTCGTCCAGGTTGGCGCGCAGGCCGATGTGGCCGTTGGAGAGCGCGAAGACGGACTCGGCGCGGGCCAACGAGGCCGGGTCCAGGCCGTGTTCGGTGATCTGCCAGGGGTCGATGGCGAAGTTGTCGGCGGGACTCATGACGTCGCCCCCTCGTCGTCCGACAGCAGCTCGGCGAGGTCGTCGACGACCACGGTGGCGCCGTCGCGGCGCAGTTCGGCGGCCTGCCCGGTGCGGTTGACCCCGACCACCGCGCCGAAGCCGCCGGCCCGGCCGGAGGCGACCCCGGCCAGCGCGTCCTCGAAGACGGCGGCGTGCGCGGGCTCGACGCCCAGCTCGCGGGCGGCGTACAGGTAGGTGTCCGGGGCGGGCTTGCCGGGCAGGGACCGCTGCTTGGCGACCACGCCGTCCACGATCACGTCGAAGAGGTCCAGGATGCCCGCCGAGCGCAGCACGTCCCGGCAGTTGGCGCTGGAGGAGACCACCGCGCGGGGCAGTCCCAGCGCGCGCAGCCGGTGCACGTAGGCGACCGAGCCCTCGTACGGGGCGACGCCCTGCTCGCGGATCAGCCGCAGCACGGTGTCGTTCTTGGCCCGGCTGACGCCCTGCACGGTGCGGGTGTTCGGCGGGTCGTCCTCGGTGCCCTCGGGCAGGTCGATGCCCCGGCTCCGCAGGAAGGCCCGGGTGCCGTCCAGGCGCGGGCGGCCGTCCACGTAGGTGTCGTAGTCGGTGACGGCGTCGAAGGGGACGAACGGCCCGCCGGTGCGGGCGGCTTCGGCGCGCAGGAAGGCGTCGAAGGTGTCCTTCCAGGCCGCGGCGTGCACGGTCGCGGTCCGGGTGAGCACCCCGTCGAGGTCGAAGAGGAAAGCGCGGATGTCGTCCGGTAGCCCCAGCATGGGTGCAGTCTGCCCCGGGAACGCGGGGGATGCCGCCCATTCCCGGCGGCGCGTCGCCGGAAGGGCGGCATCCGGTCGCCCACCGCGTCCGGGGGCGGCGGTTACGGCGAGTCCGGCATCTGCGCCTCGGGCGACTGGACGACGGCGAACAGCGCGCCCTGCGGGTCCCTGACCACGGCCATCCGGCCGGACTGCATGTCGAACGGCGGCTGGAGCACCGAACCGCCGGCCTTGACCAGGGCGTCCACCGTGGAGTCGGCGTCGTCCACCGAGAAGTACGCCATCCAGTGCGAGGGGGTGCCGGACTCCAGGTACCCGGGGACCGCCTGCATGCCGCCCACCGTGCGGTCGCCGACGTTCAGCGAGTAGTAGCCGTCCATGCCCTGGATGGTGGCCGGGCGCAGTCCGAGGGCCGGCTGGTAGAAGCGGCCGGCCGCCTCGGTGTCGGTGGTGTTCAGCTCGTTCCAGACCAGCGCGCCGGGCTCGTTGACGACGCCCGCGCCGATGAAGTCCATCGCCTGCCAGACCCCGAACACCGCGCCGGTCGGGTCGGCGGCGACCAGCATTCGGCCGACCGTGCCGACGTCCATCGGCGGGTAGACCACCGTGCCGCCGGCCCCGGTGATGGCGGCGCCGGCCGCGTCGGCGTCGTCCGAGGCCAGGTAGGTGGTCCAGCCGACCGGCGGCAGCGGCTGGCCCTCGGGCGCGGACCGCGCCATGATCCCGGCGACCGGGCGGCCGTTGAGGGTGCACACGGCGTAACCGCCGAACTCGGCCGGACCGAGCTCGCCCTGCCAGCCGAACAGGTCGCGGTAGAAGTCGAGCGCGGCCTGCTGGTCGCTCGCCATCAGGTCGATCCAGCACGGGGTGCCGGGCTGGTACGGATCGGTCACTAGGGGCATCGCTGGGCCTCCCGGAGGCGGTGGTGGCCGGCTGGGGTCGTCGGGCGGGCGGGCCCGGCCCGACCGGTACCGCCGTCCGCGCGGACGGCGGTACGACGGCGGTACACCGCCCACCCTCAGCCCGACGCCGCGTTCCCGCCACCGGACGGCGCCCTGGTGGGCGACCGGTGGCGGGACGGCGGCCCGGCGGCGGCCGGACGGTGGCCGGGCGGTCACTCCTCGTCGTGGCGCAGGGCGGTGACGAACAGCGGCTGCGCCTTGCCGCTCTGCGCGTAGTCCTTGAGCCGGACCAGCAGTTCGGCCCAGGTGCCGGCCACCATCGGGACGCCCTCCTCGCTGCCCGGCTGCCAGCCGCCGTGCCGGAACAGCAGCCGGGTGCGGCCCGGGTCGCCGGGCCGGTCGGCGAGCTCCCAGCTGATCCAGGTGCCGGCCCAGTGCGGCGGGAAGGCCCCGGTGTTGGCCCACAGCACCCGGTCCCGGTCGGCCCGCTCGCGGCGCAGCCGGAACGGCTCGGGGACCCCGGGGAAGTCGAACAGCAGCACCTCGCCCTCGCGGCCCACCCCGGTGGTCCACCAGCCGGTCAGCCCGTCGTGCGTGTTGAGCGCGGCCAGGACGGCGTCCCGGGAGGCGGCGATGTCGAACTGCATGGCGATCTCGGGCATGGGTCCGCCCTTTCGGTGCCGGCGACCGGTGGGCCCCCGCTACCGCCACCATGGCACGACCCCCGGGGCCACGCGCTCCGGGGGTCGTGCGGTCGGTCCGGCCGGTCGTCCGGCGGGTGGGATCAGCCGCCGCTGCCGTAGGTGGTGTTGGCGCAGATGTCGTCGTCCGCCGAGCGGGCGTCGTTGGTGACGGTGGTGGGCAGCGGCTGCGCGGACGTCTGGGCGCCGGGGGTGGCGGCGGCACCGGACGCGCCGGCCCCCATGCCGTTGGCCGCGGCGAAGTCCTGGCCGACGATCAACGAGATGCCGCGGGAGCTGCCGGGCTCCAGGCTGGCGCCCGGGAACAGCGCGGCGAGCTTCTCGGCGTTCGCCTTCTGGCTGGAGCCGTACTCGATGGTGGTGGTCTTGTACTTGGTGCTGGCCGCCTGACCCGCCGTACTGGCCGAGTACTTGGCGCCCTTGAGCAGGTCGGTCGCCTTGCCGGCCAGGCCGTTGACGGCCGTGCCGTTGTAGACCGCGACCTTGACCGAGGCGTTGGAGGCGTCCGCGGCCGCCGCGGCGGAGGTGGCGGCCGCGGTCGGCTGGGGGGCGGCGCTCGGGCTGGCGCCGGCGTCCGGCTGCTGGCCGGTGGCGTTCTGGCCGTCGATGGTCTGGTCGGCCTTGAGGGTCTCCCAGAGCTTGTTGGAGTCCGGCTGGACCAGGTCGATGTTGGCGTCCTGGGTGCGGTAGCGCCAGGGCGCGGTCACGAACTTGAGGTCGTGCATGTCGATGTTCTTCAACGACAGGCCGAAGGAGAGCAGCTTGTCCGCGGAGTCCAGCCCCGGGTCGACGGTCAGCGACTTGGTGGCCGCGTCGGCCAGCGGCAGCAGGTTGGTGGGGCTGAGCCCCTCCTTCTTCATCTTGGTGGCGAGCGAGCTCATGAAGGCCTGCTGGCGCTTCATCCGGCCGATGTCGGAGCCGTCGCCGATGCCGTGCCGCAGCCGGACGTAGTCGAGCGCCTGCTGCCCCTGGACGGACTGCTTGCCCTGCGGGAGGACGAGGTTGCCCTTCTTGTGCAGGTTGGGGTTGATGTCGCCCTCGTAGATCGCCTTCGGCAGGCAGACGTCCACGCCGTTGACGGCCTTGGTCATCGCGGAGAAGCCGTTGAAGTCGACCACCATGGTGTGGTCGACCCGGATGCCGGTCACCTTCTCCACCGTGTTCTGGGTGCAGGCCGGGTTGCCGCCGTCGCTGCCGCCGACCGAGAAGGCGGCGTTGAACAGGTCGTTGCCGCCCTTGGTCCACTTGCCGTTGGGGAGCTTGCAGGAGGGGATCGGCACGATCGCGTTGCGCGGGATCGAGATGCCCACGGCGTGCTTGTGGTCGGCGTAGACGTGCAGCAGGATCGTGGTGTCCGAGCGGGCGCCGCCGTCCTCGCCGCCGCCGAGGTCGGAGTTGTTGCCGCCGCGGCTGTCGGAGCCGATCAGCAGCACGTTCACCGGCTTGTTGCCGTCCGCGTCGGCCTTGGCCTCGGGCGGGCGGTCGGTGGCTATCGCGTCGGCGTCGAAGGACTTGATGTTGGCGTTCAGCTTGTAGTAGATCGCGCCGCCGGCGCCCGCGATCAGCACCAGCACGCCGGCCGCGGACCAGGCGACGATCTTCTTCACGTTCTTCTTGGGCTTGGCGCCTCGCCGCGCCGCCGCCCGTCCGCCCGCGCCGCCCGCGCCGCCGGAGGTTCCGGAGCCGCCGTCCGCCCGGCCGCCGCCCTTGCCCTGGGCGGCGCGGCGGGCCTCGGCCCGGCCGCCGGAGCGCGGCCCGGGCACGCCGCCCGCCGCACCGTCCTCGGGGAGTGCCCCGGGCGCGTCCTCGCCCTGAGCCGGGCTCTCGCCCCTGCGACCTGCCATGCGCGTACCTTTCACCGACGGAAGCGACGCCCCGGACGATCTGGCGCACCGCACTCAGGGAGACGACCCGAACCGCTCCCTGGTTGTACGTACGAAGGTCGGTACAGACCGACCATCGTGGCTTCCGATCATATGGAGATCGAAGGTGATCACCGACCCCCGGTGCACCAACCACCCCGGCGGTCACGGGACGATCCCGTCACAGAACATCCGAAAAGGGCTGATTCCGGCGGGCTCCGGCGCCGGCCCGGGCGGGCCGGTGCGGAGGTCGGTCGGGGCGGGGCGCGACGGGCTCAGAGCCAGCCGCGCCGGCCGGCGAGCAGACCGGCCTCGAAGCGGCTGCGGGCGCCGAGCCGGTCCATCAGGTCGGCCATCATCCGGCGGGTGGTGCGCAGCGAGATGCCGAGGTGCTTGCCGGCCGCCTCGTCGGTGTAGCCCTGGCCGAGCAGGCGCAGCAGCTCCTGCTCCTGGCGGGTGAGGCCCTCCTCGTCGCGCTCGCGCGGGGCGCCGAAGGGGGTGGCGTCGGACCAGGTCTGGTCGAAGAGCGAGACCAGGGCGGTGAGCACGCCCGGTGACGAGATCTGGACGGCACCCTTGAGGGTGTTGGCGGGGTCGATCGGGACCAGGGCGACCCGCCGGTCGATGACCAGCATCCGCAGCGGCAGCGCGGGCACGGTGCGCACCTCGCAGCCGAGGCCGGTGAGCCACTCGGCGTGCAGGACGGTGGCCCGGTCCTTGCGCACCGCGTCCAGGTAGACGGTGCGCATCGACACCCCGCGGGCCAGCAGCTCCTCGTTGTCGGGGCGGCTGGCCTGGAGGGAGGCGGCGGGCCGGGCGCGGCCGGGCGCGAAGGTGAGCAGTTCGTCCTGGACCGAGCTGACCAGCTCCTCCATCCGCGCCGCCACGGTGGCCATGCCGAGCAGTCGCTCCAGCTGGCTGTCCTCGGCCGACTCGTCGCGGAACTGGGCGAGCATGCCGGAGATCTCGGCCTGGCGCCGCTCGAACTCCAGCTGGGCGCGCTGCTGGACGGATTCGTAGTACCGCAGCAGGGCCGGCAGTCCGACCCGCGGGTCGACCGGCCGCAGGCCGCCGGAGGGCGTGCCCGGGGCCTCGACCTCGGAGGGGCGGAGCAGCCGCAGGTCGGCGAGCTGGTCGAGCGCGGCGCGGACCTGCGCCCCGCCGAGGCCGAGTCTGTCGGCCAACCCCTCGACATCCAGCTGAGGATCCGTCAGCATCAGTCGATAGACCGCCTGCGCGGCATCGTCGATCCCCCGCGTCATCGGCGCACCACTCCCCCGCAGCCGGTACCGGTTTTCCGGCGCTCGGCCGGACAAGTCCGCTGCCCGATCATGCCAGGACGGGCAGGTCAGGACAACTGCGGAAGCGTTTCTTTCGGGGCTCCGGATCGACCGGCCGGGATAAGGGTAATGAGAAGGCAATGGCACCAAGGTGCCACCGCGATCTTCCTGCCGCCCCGAACACCTTCCGGCGGCCCTCGGCATCCTCCAGACTTTCGGTTGTCGGGAAGCCGCGAGCTCCCCGACCGGGCCCGCCGATGATTACGGACCGTCATCACCGACGGCCGACCGATCAGGTCGGTGAATTGGCCGGCACCCGCTTCCGCACCGCACTTCGTCCTGGGGGACCCTCATGCTGCTTTCCTACCGCAAGCTCGCCTGTACCGCCGCCGTCTCCGCCGTCGCCGCCGCCTTCGCCGGTGGCGTCCTGGCCGGTGCCGCGTACGCCACGCCGGGCTCCGCACCGGCCGTCGGCCCGGCCACGGCCTCGGTGCAGCAGTTCACGAACGGCCTCACCGCCCACCTCCGCGCGTCCCGGTCGGAGATGCTCCAGGGTGCCGCGACCCCGGCCGACTGGCACTGGAACTGACGGCCGCTTCCGCAGGCCACGGCACCTGACGCCGTCCCCGCCACCACCGGCCGACGAGCAGTCCGGCCGGACGGCGGGGAAGGCCCGTCGGCGGAACTCCGGACCGCCGCATAAATTGAACGTGCAACAATCCGCCAGGAGCGACAGTGCCGGTTATCGAACCGATCGTGCTGGACTTCTTCGGCTCGGAGATCGCCCTCGTCCAGGCCGACCGCGACGAGATCTCGTTCCATTTCGGGCCGCACCTCACCGGGATTTCCCGGGACCCCGACCAACTGCGGGTGGAATTCTCCCGTTCACCGGGGAAGGACGCGCCCGGCGATTTCCTGGTGCGCCGCAGTGACGGAACGCCATTGCTGCGCCGCACCTTCCGGGGCTGGGGCAACGTCCCGGGCGCGGTGCCGCCGTTCGCGGCCCTCCAGGACCGGTTCTGCCTGGCCCCCGCCGTGGTGCTGGCCAAGGGCGGCGCCACCGTGGCGCTGCTCGGCGGACCGTACTCGGAGCAGGCCAACGTGGGCGCCGCGCTGGCGCAGCGCTCCTGGGAGTTCGTCTCCGGACGGCTGCTGGTGCTGGACCGCCGCACCGGGCACGTCCTGCCCTACCTCGCGCCGCTGGAGGCGCGCGGGCCGGCCGCGGCCTGGCTGCGCGGCGCCGGACTGCCGGACGGCACCTGGCGCACCGTCACCTCGCCGGTCGGCGGCGAGGTCCTGCTGGTGCGGCCGGAGAGCCTCGGCCCGGTCGTCCCGGTCCGGGCCCGGCTGGCCCCGCCGGCGCTGGTCCGACTGTGCCGCAGCGACGACGAGGAAGTGCGGCTGGCACCATGGGAGTTCACCACCAGGACCTGGCCGGCCGGGTCCTCGGGACTGCTCGCCGACGCACCGACCCACTGCCTGCACCTGCCCGGCGTGAGCGGGGCGGAGGAGGCCGCCGGACTGATCGATCACGCCATGACCAAGGAGAAGGACGACTCGTGCCTCGACGTACCGGCTATGCCATCGGCGCACCGTGCTGGGCTGACTGCATCACTCCCGATCTGAGCGGCAGCCGGGAGTTCTACGCGGCGCTGTTCGGCTGGGAGTTCGTCACCGAGTCGCCGGACTACCAACTGGCCGTGCTGGGCGGGGAGGTCATCGGCGGGTTCGGCGCCGCACCGGTCGGGCTGCCGCCGCAGGCCGCGTGGAACGTCTACCTGGCGACCAAGGACGCGGAGCACTGCTGCGTCCAGGTCGGCCGGCTGGGCGGACGCGTGGTGATGCCCCCGGTGCCCGCCGGGGAGAACGGCCGGCTGCTGCTCGCCGTCGACTCCTCCGGGGTCACGGTCGGCTTCTGGGAGGGCGCCCGGGCCGAGGGCGTGGTGCTCGCCGACGAGCCGGGCGCGATCTGCGGCCACGAGCTGCGGGTGCCGTCCGCCATCCAGGCCGAGGCGTTCTACGGGCCGCTGTTCGGCTACCGGCTCGGCACGGAGGGGGAGTTCACCCTGGACGGCTTCGCCCACGCCCGCGTGGTGGAGAGCGACCAGGGCCGTCCGTGCTGGCTGCCGCACTTCGGCGCGGCCGACCCGGCGGACGCCGTCCACCGGGCGGTCCGGCTGGGCGCCCGGCTGGTGCGGCCGGGCTCGGACGAGCCGCCGGTCCTGCGGGACCCGTGGGGCGCGGAGTTCGGGCTGGTGGCGGCGGGCTGAGCCGGCCGGGCGCGTCGGACGGCCCGCCCGGCCCGCGGCCACGGTCACAACGCCTTGACCGCGGCGCCCAGTTCGGGCCGGCCCTTGATCGCCAGCTTGCGGTAGATCCGGCCCAGGTGGGTGTCCACCGTGCGCTTGCTGAGGCAGAGCCGCTCGGCCACCTCCAGGTTGCTCAGGCCCTGCAGCACCAGCTCGGTGACCCGGCGTTCGCTCGGGGTCAGCCGGACCGGGCCGGCGTCCCGGGTGCCGATCGCCGGGCCGCCGCGCTCCTCGGCCGGGCGCGGCCGGGCGTCGCCGCCGGGCAGCGGGTCGGCCGCGATGGTCCGGGCGGCGGCGTGCTCGCCGAGCGCCTGGTAGGCCTGGGCCGCGTGGGCGCGCCACGGCACGCAGGCCGGATCGGCCACGCCGCGGGCGGCCAGCTGGTGCCCGCACTCCAGGAAGAGCCGCAGCGCCTGCTGGTGGTCGCCGCGGTGCGCGGCGACCAGGCCGCGGGCCTCCAGCAGCACCGCGCGCAGCAGCGGGTGCGCCTCGGCGGGCAGGTCGACCCCGGCCAGCGCGGCGGCGTCCACCGGCAGGCCGCGGCGCAGCCGGGCCCGGACGGCCAGCGCCAGCGCGGCGCCCGCGAGGTCCTCGGCCCGGATCTGCCGGGCCAGGTCGGCGGCCTGCTCGGCGTCGGCGAGGGCGGCGTCCGGCCGGCCCTGCCGGTGGGCGATGTCGGAGCGGGCCAGCAGGGCGAGGGCCAGTTCGCCGCGGTGGTTCCAGCGCCGGGCGGAGCGGACCGCCCGGCCGGCCCAGGCGGCCGCCTCGTCCAGCCGTCCCGTCCAGGCGTAGGCCATCGCCGCGCCCAGCACCTCCGTACCGGCCTCGGCGGGCGAGACCCGGCGCACGCAGCGCCCGGCCAGCCGCACCGCCGTACGGGGCTGGCCCCCGGCGGCGGCCAGCGCCGCCAGCGCCCCGAGCAGGGCGGTGCCGGCGGGCTCGGCCGGCTCGGCGCGCAGCGCGGCCAGGGCGGGCCGCAGCGCGGCGCGCCGGCCGGTGAGGGCGGCCTGGGCGGCGAGCGGCAGCAGCAGTTCGGCCGGGGGGCCGGGGGTGGCGGCGAGCGCCGCGGCGGCCTCGGCGAACGGGACGGCGGCGGCGCCGGCCGAACCGAGGGCGAGCACCGGCCCGGCGAACGGCCGGAGCAGCCGGGCCCGTTCGGCCGGGTCGGGGGTGGCGGCGAGGCCGGCGGCGCAGCGGGCGGCGGCGGCCACGTCGCGGTGGAGTTCGACGGTGCCGAGCTGCCCGGTGAGCGAGCGGACCAGCTCCGGGTCGGCGGCGTCGGCGAGGGCGCGCTGGAGGTAGCGGGCGGCGTCGTCCCAGTGGCCGTCGGCGGCGGCGTCCCGGGCGGCGGTGCGCAGGACGGGGACGGCCCAGTCCAGCCCGGTGGTGCCGGAGGACATCAGGTGTTCGGCGGTGCGGGCGGCGGGGGCGCCGAGCCGGGCGAGCAGGGCGGCGGCCCGCTCGTGCAGGGCGACCAGGACGCGCGGGTCGGTGCGGGCCAGCACGGCGGTGCGGACCAGCTCGTGCCGGAAGGTCTCCGGCGGGCCGGGTTCGATCAGGTCGGTGCGGTGCAGCGCCTCCCGGGCCTCGTCGGCGAGGAGTTCGCCCTGGCCGGTCAGCAGGGCGGCGGTGGCGAGGTCGGCTCCGGTGCCCAGGACGGCGAGGCCGGTGAGCAGTTCGGCGGCCCGGGGGTGGCTCTGCCGCAGCCAGCTGAGGGTGGTGTCGGCGAGGGTGCCTGCGCCGATCCGGCGGACCTTGTCGAGGTCGGGCGAGCCGGGGTTGATCCGGGCGGCGGCCAGCCGGGCGGTGAGCTCCTCGACCACCAGCGGGTTGCCGCGGGAGAGGTCGTGGCAGACGGCGGCGAGTTCCGGGTCGACCGGGGCGTCGAACTCCTCGGCGACCCGCTCGGCCACGCAGCTGTCGCAGAGCGGGCCGGGGGTGAGGGTGCGGGCGTGGCGCAGGGCGGCGAGTTCGGCGGCGAGCGGGTCGGCGGCCTCGTCGGCGGTGCTGGCGAGCAGGGCGACGGGCAGGCCGTCGAGCCGGCGGGCGAGGTAGGAGAACCACTGGCGGGACTCCTCGTCGGCCAGGTGGAGGTCGTCCACGGCCATCACGACGGGGGTCCGGGCGGTGAGCGAGCGGGCCGCGTGGAAAAGGTCGTTCAGCACCCTTTCGCGCCCGTTGCCGGCGTTTTCGGAACCCGCCGGAAGGGCTCTTCCGAGGGCGTCCGGCAGATCTCCGGCGAGGGCCGTCCCGGGGAATTCCCCGGGTGATTCGCCCAGGAACTGCAGGCTTGGCGCCCCACTTGTTGTCATGCGCATGAAGGGGTCGAAGAGCTGACGCACCACGCCGTACGGAAAGTCCCGCTCGTTGTCGTGACATCGGGCCCGCAGCACCACCGCGCCCTCCGGCAGCCGGGCCAGCGCGGCCCGCAGCAGCGCGCTCTTCCCGGCCCCGCGCGCGCCCCTGACCAGCACGACCGCGGACCGGCCGGCGGCCGCCCCGGCCACCGCGCGCGCCAGCTCCGCCAGCTCCGTTTCCCGGTGCAGCAAAACTCCAGTCGGCACCGCAACCCCCCGTCGTACCCGCGTGCGGACACACCAGTATCGCCCGCCGCGCCCCCCTGTCAACGTTCCGGGCGAATACGTACCGGGATACGTACCGGCCGAACGGAATACGCAATTCCACGCGATGCGTAACTCGACGGCGCCGACGGATATGCAGTATGTACAGCCCAATTGGCGCCGTGCTCGAATACTCACGACGAACTTGTGAACACAGGGGGATGACTGATGGAGCGACCGCGGCTCAAGGCCCATTTCCTCACCGAGACGGTGGGAGAAAAGGTCTTCCTGCTCGGAGAGGGGCAGGACTACCTCGTCCCGGGGGCCGCCGCGGTGCGCCTCCTGCCCTACCTGGACGGACGGCGCACCGTCGCCGAGATCCTCCAGGCACTGGGCACCGAGGTCCCGCTCGGCCAGGCGCTGACCGCACTGCGCCGCTACGAGGCCGCCGGGCACCTCGCCGAGGGCCGGCCCGAACTGCCGGACCACGTCCTCGCCTACTGGGACGCCCAGGGCGTCGACCCGGCCGTCGCCCTGGAGGCCGCCCGGGCCACCGAGCTGCTGGTGCTCGCCCTCGGCGCCGCCGAGGCCGCCCCGCTGGTCGAGGCGCTCACCGCCACCGGCCTGCGCGCCCGCGCCGTCACCGAGGACCAGGCCGTCACGGGCGGCCCGGACACCATGGTCGTCGCCCTCACCGACGACTACCTCGCCCCCGCCCTGGAGCGGCTGAACACCGCCCGGCTGGCCGACCGGCGCCCCTGGCTGCTCGCCAAGCCCACCGGCACCTCGCCCTGGCTCGGCCCGCTGCTGCGCCCCGACGAGACCGGCTGCTGGAGCTGCCTCGCCCAGCGGATCAGCGGCAACCGCCAGGTCGAGCGCTACCTGGCCGGCAAGCGCGGCGAGACCGTGCCGCTGCACCCCACCCGCGCCGCCATCCCGGCCGGCCCGGCGATGACCGCCCAGCTGCTCGCCACCGAGACCGCGCGCATCCTCGCCGACGAGTGCTGCTCCGCCCTCTCCGGCACCATGGTCAGCCTCGACCTCAACACCCTGCAGACCACCGAGCACACCCTGGTCCGCCAGCCCCAGTGCCCCGACTGCGGCGACCCGGCGCTGCTCACCGAGCGCAGCCCCAAGGTCGTCCTGCAGCCGAGCCCG
Organism: Kitasatospora sp. NPDC059160; assembly: GCF_042755465.1. Lineage (NCBI taxonomy): Bacteria > Bacillati > Actinomycetota > Actinomycetes > Kitasatosporales > Streptomycetaceae > Kitasatospora > Kitasatospora sp. NPDC059160. The sequence goes on from NZ_JBHZCN010000078.1 coordinate 25,172, forward strand.
GCCCGGCACACCACCGACGGCGGCTACCGCGTCCAGGCCCCGCAGTTCACCTACGACCGGCTCAAGCACCACATCAGCCCGCACCTGGGCGCGATCACCCGGCTCGGCGCGCACGACGACACCGGCAACGGCATCACCTACAGCTTCACCGCCGGCCACAACTTCGCCATGGTGAACGACAACATGGACCTGCTGCGCCGCAACATGCGCGGCCAGAGCGGCGGCAAGGGCCGCTCCGAGATCCAGGCCAAGGTCAGCGCGATCTGCGAGGCGATCGAGCGCTACTCGGCGGTCTGGCGCGGCGAGGAGCCGGTGGTGCGCGCCGCCTACCGCGACCTCGACCCGGCCGTCGCCGTCCACATGGACGCCCTGCTCCAGTTCTCCGACGCCCAGTTCGCGAACCGCGCCGAGTGGAACGCCGACCCCAAGCACCGGCTGCACCTGGTGCCCGACCCGTTCCCGGTCGACGCCGAACTGGACTGGACCCGCGCCTGGTCGCTCACCCACGACGAGGAGCGGCTCGTCCCCTCCGGCTACGCCTGGTACGGCCACCCCGACCTCCAGCAGCACTTCTACTGCGTCGGCGACTCCAACGGCTGCGCCAGCGGCAACACCCTGGAGGAGGCGATCCTCCAGGGCTTCTGCGAGGTCGTCGAGCGCGACGCGGTCGCCCTGTGGTGGTACAACCGCACCGCCCAGCCCGAGTTCGACCTCGACTCGCTGAACGACCCGTACGTGGACACCATGCGCGCCTTCTACGCCTCGGTGGACCGCGAGCTGTGGGTGCTCGACCTCACCTCCGACCTCGGCGTGCCGGTGTTCGCCGCGATCTCCCGGCGCGTGCACGAGGTCGAGGACATCATGGTCGGCTTCGGCGCCCACCCGGACCCGCGGATCGCCGCGATCCGCGCGCTCACCGAGGTCAACCAGTTCCTCCCGTTCATCGACCGGCGGGACGAGAACGGCGACACCCTCTACCGCACCGACGACCTGGAGACCCTGGAGTGGTGCCGGACGGCCACCGTCGCGGACGAGCCCTGGCTGCTGCCGGGCCGTGACCTCGCCGCCACCACCCTGGCCGACTTCGCCCCGCTCGACGGTGACGACCTCGCCGGACACGTCCGGGACTGCGTCGACCGCGCCCGCCGGGCCGGGGTCGAGGTGATCGTGCTCGACCAGAGCCGCCCCGACCTCGACCTCGCCGTGGTCAAGGTGATCGCCCCCGGCATGCGCCACTTCTGGCGCCGCCTCGCCCCCGGCCGGCTCTACGACGTGCCGGTCCGCCAGGGCCGACTGGCCGCTCCGCAGACCGAGGAGCAGCTCAACCCGAAGAACGTCTTCTTCTAGGAACGGCCGGGTACCGACGCGATGACCACCGCCCTTGACCGGATCCACCTGCCCGCCGCCGCCCGTACGGTGCGCCGGCTGCGGCTGCGCCCCGACGGCGCGTTCGCCCCGCTCGGCCCGAGGGCCGTCCGGCTGACCGCGCCGGTCGGCGCGCTCGACCTGCCCGACCTGGCGCCCGGCGCCCGGGAGGCGGTGGCCGCGCTGGCCGCCGGGGAGCACACCGAGGAGGAGCTGGCCGCCCTGGTCGCGGCCCGGGACGGCGACACCGGGCTGCTGCGCTGGCAGCTGGCCCGCCGCCGGCTCGGCACGGCCGGGATGCTGGAGCACTCCGTGCACCTGGCCCTCGACGGCCCGGACGGCACCACCGGCACCGAGGAGCCGCTGGCCCGGCTGCGCCCGGTCGGCCGGGGCGCCGCCGAGCCCGGCCCCACCCCGGACCCGACCGGGCAGGTGAAGCTGTCCCGCTTCGCCACCGCCGCGGTCGAGGACGGCGCCCTGCTGGTGCGCTCCCCGGGCAGCCCGCTGGCCGTCCAGCTGACCACCCGGGCGGCCGGCCTGCTGGCCGCCCTGGCCGGCTGGACCAGCCCCGCCGCACTCGCCCAACTCCCCGGCGCCCTGCCGCTGGACGCCGTCCGGCAGACCCTGCGGCTGTTCGCCGCCGCCGGGCTGCTGGCCTACGGCGCCCCCGGCGCCGAGCCCGAGGCCGAGGAGCAGCGGTTCGCCCAGTGGACCGCCGCCGACCTGGCCTTCCACTCCCGCACCCGGCGGCCCACCAGCGTGGCCGGCTACGGCGGCACCTACCGCTTCGGCGACCGCTTCGCCCCCGAGCCCGCCTCGCCCGCGCCGTTCGCGGGCGAGAAGGTCGCCCTGCCCGTCCCCGACCTGGACGAACTCACCCGCACCGACCGGCCGTTCACCGAGGTGCTGGAGCAGCGCCGCTCGGTGCGCGACCACGACGGGCAGGCGCCGATCACCCTGGAGCAGCTCGGCGGGCTGCTCTACCGCAGCGCCCGCCGGCGCCAGACCTTCACCGGCGGGGACGGCCAGGAGCTGGCCGACCGGCCGTACCCGAGCGGCGGCGCGGTGCACGAGCTGGAGCTGTACCCGCTGGTGACCTCCTGCGCGGGCCTGGAGCCCGGGCTGTGGCACTACGCGACGGACCGGCACGAGCTGGAGCTGGTCAGCGCGCCGAGCCCGGCCACCGCCCAACTGGTCAAGAGCGCCCGCGAGTCCTGCCTGATGCAGACCGACCCGCAGGTGGTGCTGCTGGTCACCGCGCGGTTCGGCCGGGTGATGTGGAAGTACGAGACGGTCGCCTACCCGCTGGTCCTCAAGCACGTCGGCGCGCTCTACCAGACCCTCTACCTGGTCGGCACCGCGATGGACCTCGCGGTCTGCGGCCTCGGCGGCGGCGACGCGGCCGACTTCGCCGCGGCCAGCGGCCTCGACTACTTCACCGAGGGCACCGTCGGTGAGCTGGTGATCGGCAGCCGGCCGCCGACGCTGCGCCAGGACGTGGGCGTCCCACGGAGAGAAGCCAGAAGATGAAGTTCCGTTTCAAGGCGCTGCAGCGGATGCGCGAGCCGGACGAGCTCGACTCGCCGACGCTGCTCGCCGCGCCGCGGGGCTGGATCGCCCTGTTCGTCGTGATGATCACCATGGCCGCCGCGCTGCTGTGGACCTTCGCCGGGACGATCCCGATCACCGTGGACGCCCCCGGCCTGCTCACCCACCCGCACGGCACCGCGATGATCCAGAGCCCGTTCGGCGGGATGGTCCGTACCGTCCTCGCCAAGCCCTCCGACCAGGTCCGGCAGGGCCAGTCCGTGGTGCGGGTCGAGGACACCGAGGGCCACAGCCGGGAGATCACCAGCCCGTTCGGCGGGCGGGTGGTCGGCCTGTCGGTCACCGACGGCCAGGTCGTCGCCCCCGGCTCGCCGGTCGCCTCGGTCGAGCGGGTCGACGACCCGCAGGAGCGGATGGTCGCGATGGTCTTCGTACCGGCCACCCGCACCGTCGGGCTGGAGCCCGGCGACCAGGTCGACCTCAACGTGTCCACCACCCCGGCCGGCGCCTTCGGCCTGCTGCGCGGCACCGTCAGCTCGGTCAGCCCGTACGCGCTCACCCGGGAGGCCGTCTCCGGCCTGGTCGGCGGCGACCTCGCCGCCCAGCGCTACCTCGGCAAGGACGCGCCCCGGCTGGTCGTCGTCGACCTCACGCCCGACCCGAACACCCCCAGCGGCTTCGCCTGGACCTCCCAGAGCGGCCCGCCGAACCCGCTGGGCACCCAGGTCGCCGTCACCGCCACCATCAACGTCGGCGAGCAGACCCCGTTCAACCTGATCCTCGGCCGCTGAGAGGAGGCACCGATGACCGCCACCGTCCCGGAGAGCACCCGGGCCTCCGCCCCCGTGCCGGAACCGGACCCCGAGAAGCCGAAGCGCCGCCGCGGCCGCCCCACCCGGGCGGCCGCGCCGCGGCGCTGGCGGCACGCCGTCCCCACCGTCCTGCAGATGGAGTCGGTGGAGTGCGGCGCCGCCAGCCTCGCCATGATCCTCGGCTACCACGGCCGCTGGGTCCCGCTGGAGGACCTGCGCGGCGTCTGCGGGGTCTCCCGCGACGGCGCCCGCGCCTCCACCCTGCTGAACGCCGCCCGCACCTACGGGCTCACCGCCCGCGGCTACCAGACCGAGGCCGAGAAGCTCCGCGATCTCGACGGCCCGGTCATCATCTTCTGGGCCTTCCAGCACTTCATGGTCGTCGAGGGCATCCGCACCCGGTACGGCCGCACCGTCGTCGCCGTCAACGACCCGGCCAGCGGCCCCCGGCTGATGGAGTGGGACGAGTTCGACTCCGGCTTCACCGGCATCGTGCTCTCCTTCGAGAAGGGCCCCGACTTCGAGCCCGGCGGCGACAAGGGCGGCATCGGCCCCGCCCTGCTCGAACGCCGGCTCCCGACCGGGCGCGCCATGCCGCTGGTGCTGCTCGCCAGCCTGCTGCTGGTGCTGCCCGGCATCGCGATCCCCGCCTACACCCGGGTGTTCATCGACCGGGTCCTGACCGGCAGCGGGAGCGGCTACCTCCTGCCGCTGCTGGCCGCCATGACCGGCACCGCCGTCGTCGTCTTCGTGCTGACCTCCGTCCAGCGGCACTACCTGCTGCGGATCGAGATCCGGATGGGGCTGGTCAGCTCGGCCCGGTTCTTCCGCCACCTGCTGCGGCTGCCGGTCGACTTCTTCCTCCAGCGCCGCCCCGCCGAGGTCGCCAAGCGGGTGTCCGGCAACGACGTGGTCGCCGAGATCCTCTCCCGCGACCTCGCGCTCACCGTGATCAACCTCGGCCTGGTGCTGTTCTACGCGGCCGTGCTGATCCGCTACGACATCCTGCTCGGCCTCGTCGGCGTCGGCATGGCGCTGCTCAACGTGGTCGTGCTGCAGGCCGTCGCCCGGGCCCGCACCGACGCCGTGGCCGCGCTGCGCACCGACCGCGGCAACCTCACCGCGACCACCTTCACCACCCTCTCGCTGATCGAGACCGTCAAGGCCACCGGCGCCGAGCAGGACGCCTTCGGCCGCTGGGCGGGCTTCCTCGCCAAGGTCGTCACCGCCAAGCAGAAGCTCGGCATCCCCAGCGCCGTGCTCACCGTGGTGCCGCCGATGCTCGCCGCGCTCAACAGCGGGCTGATCCTGCTGGTCGGCGGCCAGCGGGTGGTGGACGGCGCGATGAGCGTCGGCATCCTGGTCTCCTTCCAGACCCTGCTGGCCGCGCTCAGCCGCCCCGTCACCCAGCTCACCAACCTGGGCGGCCGGCTCCAGGACGTCACCGCCGACATCAAGCGGCTGTACGACGTCGAGCGCTACCCGGTGGCCGCCGCCTTCGCCCGGCCCGAACCGCCCGCCGGGCCCAAGCTCGACGGCACCCTGGAGTTCGAGGACGTCCGCTTCGGCTACAGCCCGCTCTCCGAGCCGATCATCAAGGACCTCAGCCTGACCGTCGTCCCCGGCCGCCGGGTCGCCGTGGTCGGCGGCTCCGGCAGCGGCAAGTCCACCCTGGGCCGGCTGCTCACCGGCCTGTACGCCCCGTGGTCCGGCCGGATCCTGCTGGACGGGCGGCCGCGCGAGGAGATCTCCCGCACCGTGCTGGCCTCCTCGCTGGCCTACGTCGACCAGGACATCTCGCTGTTCGAGGGCACCGTCCGGGACAACCTGACGCTCTGGAACGAGGACGTCCCCGACGAGGCGGTCACCGCCGCGCTGCGCGACGCCGCCGTCTTCGACACCGTGATGACCCGCCCCGGCGGCATCCACAGCCCGGTCCTGGAGGGCGGCCGCAACTTCAGCGGCGGCCAGCGCCAACGACTGGAACTGGCCCGGGCGCTGGCCGGCGAGCCCACCCTGCTGGTGCTCGACGAGGCGACCAGCGCGCTCGACCCGGAGACCGAGCGGGTGATCATGGACAACCTGCGCCGCCGCGGCTGCGCCTGCCTGATCATCGCCCACCGGCTCTCCACCGTCCGCGACGCCGACGAGATCATCGTGCTGCACGAGGGCTCCATCGTCGAACGCGGCACCCACGACGAGCTGTTGGCGCTCGGCGGGCACTACACGGCGCTGATCGAGTCCGCGCGCCGCGAGGAGGAGGACGAACTGTGAGTCTGTCCACCGAGGCGTTCTCGCCCGTCCTCACCGGGGCGGCCGAGTCGCGCTCCGACCGCTACCTCGTGCTGGACGACCCCGGGCAGCTGCTGCTGGTCCGCTCCGGGGCCGTCGACCTGTTCGCCGTCCACCTCGACTCCGGTGCGCCCCGGGGGCGTTGGCACTTCCTCTGCCGGATCGAGGCGGGCACCCTGGTGCCCGGCGCGGCCGCCGACGGGGCCCGCCGGGGCATCGTCGCCCGCCCGGTGCTCGGCGCCGACGCGGCCTTCCTCGCCGCCTCCCGGGTCGAGGCGCTGTCCGCCGACCGGAGCCGGGACCAGGACGGACCGCGGCTCGCCGCCGACCAGTTCCTGGCCGGCCTCGCCCGCGGCCTCACCGCGCTGGCCGGCGCGCTGCGCGACACCCTGCCGCCGCGCGAGTTCACCCCGCTCGACCCGGCCGGGCCGACCGCCCTCAAGAAGGGCCAGGCCCTGCGCTCGGTGGACGGCCTCCAGTGGGTGCGGGTCGAGCAGGGCGGCGTCGAGGCGCCCGAGGGCGCGACCGGCGAACTCACCGAGGGCGCCGAGGTCCTGCTGACCGAACGGGACTGGCTGGTCGCCGCCGGCCCGGCCACCGTACGGGCCCGCTCCCCGCGCGAACTGCTCGACCGGGGCGGCCTCTGGGAGCGTCTGGCCGACCACTGCGGGCGACTGCTGGACACCGTCGACCGCCGGATCGAGGGCCGCCGCGGCACCGAGACGGAACAGATCGCCACCCGCCAGGAGCGCGACGCCGGCACCCTCGCCGACTCCGCGCGCGGCTTCGAGACCATCCTGCGCGACACCTCCTCCCGGCTGCGGATCGGCGACGCCACCGGCGACGAGCCCACCCTGGCCGCGGCCCGGCTGGTCGCCGCCCACGAGGGCTTCGGCGTCACCGCCCCGGTGGCCGGGACCGGCCACCACCACCGGCTCGACCGGCTCCAGGCGATCGCCCTGGCCTCGCACGTGCGCACCCGCTCCGTCCGGCTGGACGGCACCTGGTGGCGGGACGACCTCGGCGCGATGGTCGGCTACCGCAAGGCCGGAGCGCCCGTCGCCCTGCTGCCGCTCGGCACCGGCTACGTGCTCGCCGAGGGCGGCGCCGTCACCCCGCTGACCCCGAAGCTCGCCGCCGAACTGCAGAACAAGGCCACCGTGCTGTACCGGCCGCTGCCCTCCGCCGTCCGGTCCGTCTCCGCCCTGCTCCGCTTCGGCCTGCGCAACAACCGCCAGGACCTGTGGATGTTCACCGGGATGGCCGCCCTGGTCGCACTGATCGGGCTGCTCGTCCCGATCATGACCGGCGAGGTGCTGGGCACCTTCGTCGCCCATGCCCAGCGCAACCTGATCACCGAGGGCGCGCTGGTCGTGATCGGCTCCGCGATGGCCGTCGCCGCCCTCTCCATCGTGCAGAACATCGCCGTGCTGCGGATCGAGAGCCGCTCCACGGCCGCGATGCAGGTCGGCGTCTGGACCAGGCTGCTCTCGCTGCCCGCGCCGTTCTTCGCCAACTACTCCACCGGCGAACTCGGCACCACCGTGCTCGGCGTCAGCGCCGCCCAGGAGACCCTCTCCGGGATGATGACCACGGCGACCCTCGGGCTGCTGACCGGCCTCGCCAACCTCGTCCTGGTCTACTTCTACGACCTGCGCCTGGCCGGCCTGGCCACCCTGCTGGTGCTGGTCGGCGTGGGCGTCGGCCTGGCCGCCGGCCGGCTGGAGGTCCGCTGGCAGCGCCGGCTGTACTCCCACGAGCAGGCCACCTCCGCCCGGGTCTTCCAACTCCTGACCGCCGTGCCCAAGTTGCGGGTCACCGCCGCCGAGGACCGGGTGTTCGGGGTGTGGGCCGCCGAACTCGGCAAGGGCCGCGGCCTGGCCGCCTCCTCCCGCCGGGTGCAGAACGCCGTCACCACCTTCAACGCGGGCTTCCCGCTGGTCTGTTCGGTGGTGGTCTTCGGCGTGATCGCCGGGCCGCTGGACGGCGACGTCCCGGTGCCGGTCTTCCTGTCCTTCTTCACCGCCTTCAACCTGCTGATCGCCTCCAGCCTCCAGTTCACCTCCGCGGCCGTCACCGCCATGGGCGTGGTGCCGATGCTGGAACGGCTGCGGCCGATCCTGGAGGAGAAGCCCGAGGTCGACGACAGCAAGGCCGACCCGGGCGACCTCTCCGGGCGCCTCGGCCTCAGCCACGTGACCTTCCGCTACGGGGAGGACGGCCCGGCCGCCCTCCAGGACGTCACCCTCGCCATCGAGCCCGGCGAGTTCGTCGCCGTGGTCGGGCCGTCCGGCAGCGGCAAGTCCACCGTGCTGCGGCTGCTGCTCGGCTTCGAGCGCCCCGAGAGCGGCACCGTGCTCTACGACGGCCAGGACCTCGGCGAGCTGGAGGTCTCCGCGGTCCGGCGCCAGTGCGGGGTGGTCCTGCAGAACGGCGCCCTGCTCGCCGGGGACATCAAGGCCAACATCGTCGGCTCCACCAACCACACCCTGGACGACGCCTGGGCCGCCGCCGAGATGGCCGGCATCGACAAGGACATCGCCGCCATGCCGATGGGCATGAACACCGTCCTGTCCGAGGGCACCAGCACGCTCAGCGGCGGCCAGCGGCAGCGCCTGATGATCGCCCGGGCCCTCGTCTCCCGGCCCCGCATCGTCTTCTTCGACGAGGCCACCAGCGCCCTGGACAACCCGACCCAGCGGCTCGTCACCGAGTCCACCCGAAGACTCAACGCCACCCGGGTGGTGATCGCCCACCGACTGTCCACGGTCGCCGAGGCCGACCGGATCATCGTGATGGACCAGGGCCGGGTGGTGCAGCAGGGCCGGTACGAGGAGTTGTTGGCCGACCGGGACGGGCTGTTCGCCCGGCTGGCGAGCCGACAGATGTAGCAGTTGGACGGAGAAGAGAGAACGATGGAATACACCCTGCTCATTCACGGCGACGAGCGGGTCTGGAACGGACTGAGCGAGGCCGAGCAGGCCGAACTCGACGCCGCCCACGCGCGGTTCGGCCGCGCCCTGCACGACGCGGGGGTGACGGTGCGGTACGGCGGCGGCCTGCGCCGCAGTTGCAGCGCCCGCCTCGTCGTGCCCGGCGGCAACCCCGGCGGCCCGCAGACCCCGGTCTCGGACGGCCCCTACCGCGAGGGCCACGAGCACCTCGGCGGGCTCTGGGTGATCGACGTGGCCGACGAGGCCGAGGCGGTCGCCTGGGCCCGCTGGATGCCGGCCGCCCCCGGCGACCTGGTCGAGGTCCGCCCGGTCCGGGTGACCTGATCCCCTTCCGCCCCGGTCCGTACCGCGCCCCGTCGAGCAACTGCCGCCGGGGCGCGGCCCGTTGGGTCCGTGGACGGATCGTCAAGAAGTGCACCCGACAGTGCAATGGCTTGGCCAACCTTCCCCCTGATCCTCTTGCCCCGGTCATGACAGTCAGCTCAAGCTGTACTGCCACCCGCCAACGGCCGCCCCCACGGCCCTCGTTGGCGTGTGCGCTCCTGTTCGTCCCCTCACGAAGGAGCCACCATGCGCAGATTCCTGGTCCGCGTCGTCACCCTCGCGGCCGCCGCCACCTCGCTGGCCGCCCCCGCCGCCCCCAGCACCGCGGCAGCCGTCCAGGGGCTCGCCTTCCGCCCCCTCTCGTACAACACCAACGGCTACAACTGGGGCGGTTACGCCGCCCAGGGCAGCGGTTTCAGCTCGGTCGCGGCCTCCTGGACCGAGCCCGACGCGACCTGCAACTCCAGCAACGACCTCTACGCCCCGTGGGTCGGCATCGACGGGTACGGCTCCTCCAGCGTGGAGCAGACCGGCGTCGCGACCGACTGCTCCAGCGGCAGCCCGGTCGACCAGGCCTGGTACGAGATGTACCCGGCCGCCCCGGTCTACCTGAGCCTCAGCTCGTACCCGGTGTCGGCCGGCGACCACATCAGCGCCTCGGTGACCTACGCCGGCAGCAGCCGGTACACCCTCAAGCTGACCGACTCCTCCAAGGGCTGGACCTACACCACCACCAAGTCCACCAGCGCCCAGCGGACCAGCGCCGAGGTCATCATCGAGTCGCCGACCGGCGCCTACCCCGACTTCGGGACCCTGAACTTCACCTCGGCCACCGTCAACGGCAAGTCCCTCGGCTCCGCCGGCCCGGTCGCCCTCGACCCCAGCTCCAACGCCGGCTACGAGGCCACCACCGGCGGCCTCGGCTCCGGCGGCACCAGCTTCAGCGAGACCTTCCTCCAGGAGTAGCGCCCCCCGGTACCGGAGCGGGAAGTCGGTGGGGCCGACTTCCCGCTCCTCGGGCTTTCAGGCAGTGGCGACGGACCGCGGGGCGAGCTGCGCCACCACCGCGGCGGCGAGCGCCAGGCACCCGCCGACCACCATCACCGCGGACGGCGACCAGGCGTCGACGACCGCGCCGCCGGCCAGGGCGCCGAGCGAGATCGTGGCCTGGAAGGAGGACGTGAACACCACCGTGGCCGCCTCCGGCGCCTGCGGGGCCGCGCGGACGAACCAGCTCTGGACGCAGACCGGGACGGCGCCGTAGGCGAGGCCCCACACGACGAGCAGCGGCACCGCCCCCGTCAAGGACCTCCCGAAGGCCGGGAGCAGCAGGACGGCGGCCGCGAGCAGGCCGGTCGCGAGGGTGAGGGCGGCCCGGCTCCGGCCCGCCCGCAGTCCGCCGGCGAAGTTGCCCGCCACACCGGCGACCCCGTAGACCAGCAGGAGCGCGGAGACGGCCCCCGGCCCGGCGTGCGTCACGTCCTCCAGGAACGGCGTGACATAGGTGTACGTGCCGAAGTGGGCGGTCACCAGGAGGAGGGTGACGGCGAGGCCGGCGAGGACGGGCCCGGTGCGGAGCAGCCCGCACAGCACGGCGGGGCGGGTGGGCGTCTGCGGCGGCAGCGGGGGCAGGGTCACGGCGAGGGCGGCGGCCACGGCGAGGCTCAGCAGCGCCATGGCCGCGAACGCGGCCCGCCACCCGGCCAGGTGGCCGAGGAGGACCCCGGCGGGTACGCCGAGGACCGACCCCAGCGGGACCGCCGAGAAGATGACGGAGTTGGCCCGCCCCTGCCGCCGCACGCCGACCAGGCGCGGGGCGAGCCCGGCGCCGAGCGACCAGAACGCGCCGATGACGACCCCGAGCACCACCCGGGCGGTGAGCACCGCCCAGTAGCCGGGGGCGAGCGCGGTGAGGAGGCCGGCGAGGGCGAGGGCGAGCATGAGGCCGCAGAGCACCGCGCGCCGGTCGGCCCGCCGGACGGCGACCGTGACGGCCGGGGCGGCGACGGCCGCGACGGCGCCCGGCAGGGTCATCATCAGCCCGGCGGTGCCGTCCGAGATCCGGAAGGTGGCGCCGATCGGGGTGAGCAGGCCGACCGGCAGGATCTCGGTGGTGACGATGGCGAAGATCCCCGTCGTGACGGCGAGGACGGCCGGCCAACCCCGTTCGGGCGCAGGGGCGGTGGCGGGCGGGGTGGGGTGGAGGGTGGTGGACACGCGACCAGTCCAGCAGCGGTCCGGCCCCGGGGCTGGCGTGAATGCGACCTGGACGGTCGGGGGTTCGGGCGAGGACGGTTCAGGCGAGGTGGGCGGCGAGCAACTCGGCGCAGGCGTCGGGGCGTTCGAGCAGCGGGAGGTGGCCGGTCTCGGCCAGGGTCGCCAGCCGGCAGTCCGGGACGGTGTCGCGCAGCAGTCGGGCGTTGCGGGTGAAGGCGGGCATGTCCTCATCGCCGAGGACGACCAGGGTGCGGGCGGTGATCCGGCGCAGGTCGTCCACCGTGTGCCGGTGGGCGGTGAGGGCGTCCATGGCGCGGTTGCCGAGTTCGGCCCAGCTGTGCCGGGCGACCACCTCCCGCAGGGCCGCGCGGAGTTCGGGGTGGCGCCGGGTGCCGGTGAAGATGTCCGGCGGGGACTGCATCCAGAGGTCGGCGAGCTGGTCGCCGGGGCCGACCATGCGGTGGAGCATCGACAGCTGCTGGTAGCGGACCCGGGCGGAGTCCTCGTTGGGGGTGCCGGCCAGGGTGGGGGCGGCGAGGACCAGGCGGTCGAGCGACCCGGGCTCCTGGAAGGCGAGTTGGAGGGCCGAGACGGAGCCGAAGGAGAGGCCGACCAGTCGGCGGGCGCCGGTGTCCGCCGCCACCTCGGCCAGTTGCCCGGCCAGGGCCGGGAGCGTCAGCCCCGGCAGGAGCGGGGCGGAGCCGCCGTGGCCGGGCAGGTCGACGCCGATGTGGGTGAAGCCGGGGAGGCGGTCCCACAGCGGCTGCCAGGTGGTGGAGTCCATGGTGTAGCCGTGGATCCACAGCACGGCCGGGCCGTCGCCCTGGCGGTGGAGGTGCAGGTCAGTCGTCAAGTCGGGCTCCGAAGTCGGCGCAGAAGCGGCGGAAGGCGAGCACCGGCTCGTCGCGGGCGTCGTAGCGCGGGGTCATGGTGTGGTCCAGGTGCTCCCAGACCACCTTGTCCTCGGCGAGCGCCTTCTCACTGCCGCCGAGCAGGGCCGGCAGCGCCGCCCGCTGGTCCTCGCGCACGCCGATGGCGACCCGGGCGACGCAGCCGCCGTCCCCGGTCGGGACGGAGCCGGTGACGATGACCTGCCGGGTCTCGGGCGGGCCGAACTCGGTGACCACCACGTGGGGGCTGAACGCCTGGGCGTGGAAGCGCGGCTTGAAGTCCCAGCGGACCCGGCCGGTGCGCACCGCCTCCCAGCGGATCTCCTCCAGCGTGCGGGCGTCCTGCCAGGGCGAGGTCTGCATCAGGAACTCGCCCTCGATGACGAGCTCGCCGTGCTCGCCCGCCCGGGTGGCCATCCCCCGGTTGCCGGGGACGCCGTGCACGGCCTTGAAGTGGTCCGGGTCGAAGGCGTTCTCGACGACGTACTCGGGCGGCACCGCGACCGACAGGGCGACGGCCGCGACCAGCGGGTACTCGTCCTGCCAGCCCCGGACCGCCCGCTCGAAGCCGCGGTCGCCGTCCGGGTGGTCGGAGAGCCGGACGAACACCGCGTCGCCCCACTCCAGCACCCGGTGCTCGGCGACGGACCAGTGCTTGGACGGGTCGCCGAGGCCGATCCGCTTGCCGTGGAAGGGGCAGACCACGCAGTCGCCCTCGCGCCGCCCGCCGTAGCCCAGGTGGGCGCCGCGGTGCGGGCAGTTGGCATCCAGGACGCGGACCCGCCCGCCCTCGCGGACGGCGATCAGGCGGCGCGCTCCGATCGCCAACGGGGTGATGTCGTCGGCCAGTTCGGATCGGAAGGCCAGCAGGTACCAGCCGTGGTGCACGGTCATCGGGCTCACGTTCATCGAATGGCGTTCATCGGGTGGCGTTCATCGGAGTTCGTTCATCGGACGGCGTCCGTCGGAGTGCCTTGAGGACTTGTTCCGCGGCCCGCTCGCCGCTCGCCAGGGCGCCCTGCACCCAGGGCAGCTGCTCACCCGCGACGGTCGCCTCACCGGCGAGGAAGAGGGTGTCGTCGACCGGTTCGGCCCAGCGCCGGGCGGCGTCCTCCAGCCCGGCCCGGGGGGCGGTGAACGCCCCTCCCGCGTACGGGTCCTGGCCCCAGTCGGCGACCGCGGTGTCCAGGACGGCGGCGCCGGACGTCCAGGGCAGGGCGGTGGCGAGCAGGGCGGCCAGGGCCGTGCGGTCGGCGACGGCCGCGCGCAGCGACGCGGCGGCCCCCGCCTTGGCGACCACCAGCACCTCGGGGCGCCCGGCGGCGCAGCGGGTGAAGCCGGTGCGGCCGTCCACGTCGAAGACGATCACGGTGTCGGGCGCGGGCCGGTCCAGGGTGACCACGGCGCAGCAGCCGTCCCCGGCGGGCAGCCCGGCGGCGGCGGCGAGCTTGGCCGCGGGCAGCCCGGCGATGCCGCCGAGGGCGGCCGGGGGGACGGTGAGGACGACGGCGCGGGCGACCGCGCTCCCGGCGTCCGTCCGTACCGTGGCCCGGCCCGGCTCGTACGACAACTCCCGCACCACCGAGCCGAGTCGGACGTCCAGGCCGTCGGCGAGCCGTTCGGGCAGCCGGGCGAAGCCGCCGTCGACGGCGTACTCGCCCTCGCCGGCGGTGTCCCCGCGGTGCGCGGCGGCGACCCCGGCGGCGCTGAGCCGCTCCGGGTCGGTGGCCCAGTTCTGCCGGAACCACTCGGTGGCGGCCGCGGCCTCGGCGCCGGTGCTGCCGCACGCGCGCAGCCAGCTGCCGACGGACAGGCCGGTGACGCCGGGGGTGCGCCGCAGCGCGGCCTCCAGCAGCCAGGGTGCGCGGCGGCCGGCGCTCAGCGCGCCCATCGACCGCTCGGCGCCGTCCTCGACGATCCGGGCGGTGACCCGGCGCGGGACGGCGCCGGTGCTCCCCGGTCCGAGCAGCTCGTGCACCGGGTTCCGGTCCCCGTGCACGACCTGGGCACCGAGTTCCAGCGGCGGGCCGCCGTCGGCGGGCCGGAAGGTGTGGATCCGCCCGCCGAGCCGTTCCCGGGCCTCGTGCACCACGACCCGCAGACCCGCCCGGGACAGCAGTCGGGCGCAGGTGAGGCCGGACGCCCCGGCGCCGACCACAATGACGTCGTAGCTGGTCACAGCGCTGCTCCGAGCTCGATCGGGAGGGCCCGCAGTCGGCGGGGGACGAGGCTCTGGTCCCAGTCCGGGGCGCCGTCCGGGCCGCGCAGGGCCGGGAAGCGGCGGACCAGCCGGGGCAGCAGCAGGGCGGCGGTCTGCCGGACCAGCGGGGCGGCCAGGCAGAAGTGCGGGCCGCCGCCGAAGCCGAGGTGGGGGTTGGGGCTGCGGTCGAGGCGGAGCTCGTCCGGGTCGGCGAAGACCTCCGGGTCGCGGTTGGCGGCGGTGAGCACCGCGAGGACCCGGGCGCCGGGCGGCAGCACGCCGCCGGCCAGTTCGACCCGGTCGGTGGTGACCCGGGCGGTGAACGGGATCGGGGCCTCCAGCCGGAGCAGTTCGTCCACCGCGAGGCGGGCGAGGTCCTCGTCGGCGGCGGCGAGCCGGGCGACGGCCGGGCGGTCGGGCAGCAGCAGGTGCAGCGCGTTGCCGATGAACTCGGCGAGCGGCTGCCAGCCGCCGATCACGGCGAGGTTGAGGACGCCGAGCATCTCGGCGCGGCTGAGCCGGTCGTCGGCGGCCAGGGCGGCCAGCGGGACGTCCCGGCCCCGGACCCGGCCGGTGTGCCCGTCCAGGTAGTGGGTGAGCGCGGTGGCGGCGCTGCGGCCGAGGGCGGCGCGGGCCGGGGGCACCATCGGGTCGAGGTTGACGGAGGCGGCCCGGGCGAGCGCCTCGAAGCGCCGCAGCTCCGCCGCGGGCAGGCCGAACAGCCGCGCGTACACGGCGGTGGCGAGCGGCCGGCCGAGGTCGGCGACGGCGTCCACCCGCCCGCCGGCCGGCAGCCGGTCGAGCAGCGCGTCCACGTCCTCGGCGAGCCCGTCGGCGAGGGAGCGGACGGCCGCCGGCCCCAGGAGCAGCGCCCCCGGGGCCCGGAGCCGCTGGTGGTCCGGCGGGTCGGTGGTGAGCATGGACGGCGGCAGGGCGTCGTCGCGGGCGCGTTCCCGCTGGCCCTGGGCGGCGGAGAAGCGCGGGTCGCGCAGCACCGTCGCGCAGTCGGCGTGCGCGGTGACCAGCCAGAGCCGGGACGCCGGGTCGTGGTGGACCGGGTCGTTGGCCCGGAGCCACCGGTACGCCGGGTGCGGGTTCGCCCGCCCGGCGGGGGCGAACGGGTGGATCAGGTGGTCCGGCAGGCGCACCGGTGCCGTCGTCATGTTCCAGCTCCGAGGGGTCTCAGCGGACCTTGGGTCCGCGCCAGCGGAAGGAGAAGGCGGTCAGCACCAGGCCGGCCAGCGACCAGGCGACCAGGACCATCGCGATGTGGCCCAGTTCCCAGTTCCCGGCGGGCTCCACGGCGGTGAAGGAGTCCGGCAGGAAGACCGAGCGGAAGCCCTGGGCCATCCACTTGACCGGGAAGAACGCCGCCACCGTCTGCATCCAGGCGGGGAGTTGGCCGAACGGGAAGAAGACGCCGGAGATGAACTGCAGCACCATGAAGACCGGGGTGACGATCGCCGCCGCGGACCGGCTGTTGGGGATCAGCGCCGAGTAGGCGGCGCCGGCCATCGCACAGGCGACCGTGCCGAGCGCGAGGTCCCAGCCGAGGGTGAACCAGCGTTCCGGGGTGCTGGGCAGCGGCAGCCCGAACAGGGCCAGCGCGATGCCGATCAGCAGCACGGCCTCCAGCGCGGTGGTGACGATGACCCGCACCAGCTTGCCGACGAAGTACGCCGACTTGGGCATCGGGGTCATCGCGAGCCGGCGGACGGTTCCGGTGTCGCGCTCGATCGCGATGTTGATCGCGAGGCCGGAGAAGGAGGTGCTCATCACGCCGGCGGCGATGATGCCGGCCATGAACACCTGCTTGAGGTCGGTGTCGGTGCCGGCCACCTTCCCGGAGAAGATCGAGCCGAAGACGAACAGCAGGATCACCGGGAACATCAGGGTGAAGACCAGCGACTGCTTGTTCCGGAAGAACGCCCGCAGTTCGACCTTGGAACGGGCCGCGGAGGCCCGCCAGACGCCGGGCATCCGTCCGGCGCGCCGGGCTCCGTCGCGGGCCGGCGCGGCGACGGGGGTCTGGGTGAGGGTCATCGGGTCCCCGTCTCGGAGATCAGCTGGCTGTTGTCCGCGCCGCGGTCGGTGCCGTCGGCGTGCTCCCTGATCAGGTCCAGGTACACGTCCTCCAGGGTCGGCCGGTGCACCCGCAGTTCGGGCAGCTCGCCCACCCCTGCCCGGTGCGCCCACGGGACCAGGGCCGCGAGCAGCGCGGTCGGGGCGTGGGTGCCGATCCTGAGCACGCCGTCCGCGCCCACCGGGGCCGGGTCGGCCCCGGGTGGCAACGACGGCAGCGCGCGGCCGGCCAGCTCCGGCGGAATCCGGAAGGAGACCGTGGTCGGAGTCTGCGTTCGGCCGCCGAACTCGGCCAGCGGCCCGCACTGGACCACCCGGCCGGCGACGATCACCGCGGCGCGCTCGCACAGCGCCTCGGCCTCGTCGAGGTAGTGCGTGGTGAGCACGGTGGTACGACCGCGCTCGGAGAAGTAGCGGACCAGGTCCCAGGCCTCCCGGCGAGCCACCGGGTCCAACCCGGTGGTGGGTTCGTCGAGGAAGATCAGGTCCGGGTCGCCGACGATGCCCACCGCGACGTCGAGCCGACGGGCCTGTCCTCCGGAGAGGTCGGTGCTCTGCTTCTTCTCGTGCTTGCCCAGTCCGACCATGTCGATGACCTGGCCGACCGGGAGCGGGTTCGGGTAGAACGCCGCGAAGTGCTCGACCACCTCACGGACCGTCAGGTCCGAGTAGGCACCGGTGGTCTGCGGGACCACTCCGATCCTGGCGCGCCAGTCGCGCCGGTCCTCGGCCGGGTCGCAGCCGAGGACCCGCACGTCACCGCCGGTTCGCTGGCGGACGCCCTCCAGGATTTCGACGGTCGTCGTCTTGCCCGCGCCGTTCGGCCCGAGCAGGGCGAAGACCTCACCCTGGTGGATGTCCAGATCCAGACCCTGGACCGCGTGCCAGTCGCCGTAGCTCTTGCGAAGGCCGCGGACTGAGACGGGGTGTTCCCCGACGGCAGTCGCCACTGTGGATCGCTCCTTGGTGGGGTGATCAGGTCGGCCTGGTCATCAGGTCGACCGGCCGGGCACCTTGCCCGGCTTGCGGGTTTCCCGGCTGGATCAGGTGCAGCAGCAGCACGGGCAGCAGCAGGAGTTGCCGCCGGCCGCGATGTCCGACAGGTCGCCCTCGCTGAGCTCGGCGGTGTCGATCTGCGGGGTCTCCGGGATGTGGAACTCGTAACGGCCGGTCGCCAGACCGATCTCGTACAGCTCGACCTGCACCTCGAGGTTGCCCTCCTGCTCGCCCTCGGCGGCAGTCTGGACGATGACGATCTCGGCGTCGGCCGGGAGCTCCAGGCCGGCCTCGGCGAGGGCGGCGCGGGCGTCGGTCCGCAGGCGGGCCGCGTACTCCTCGCTCGACCAGGCGCTGATCAGGGCGCGGGTGTAGCCGTTGACGAACTCGGCCCGCTTCCTCTGGTCCAAAGCCATGAGAATTTCCTTTTCTCTGGATTCCGGTTGGTCGTCGGCAGGCCTCGGCACTTCCGTGCTTCCCGGCGCTGCCGACGAATGAAGAATGACACGGCCGCAATGGGCCGCCAAGACCTCACTTCCGGTGCCCGGACTAAGTATTGAGCACGTGCGGCGGGTGCGGTAGATTTCAGGCGTCCCGCGCCCTTGAATACGCATCAGAATACGTATCGACATACGCATCCGAATGCGTACGGGGAATTCAGCGGGAAATACGTACGTATGTGTTCGCCGGGCGCGTACGCATTCCGGAAGTCCCGGGTGAGCACCGAGAGGAAACACGGGGGTGGTCCGCACCGTGCCTACGCACACCGTCCCGCCAGGCCCTGCCGACGACATCGACATGGCGCTGATGAGGGAGTCGCCGCTCGACTTCATCACCGGCCTGGCCCGCACCTACGGCGACGTCACCCGGCACCGCGCCGACGGCGACACCGTCTACCTGCTCAACCGGCCCGAGTACGCCCGGCACGTCCTCAAGGACAACGGCGCCAACTACACCAAGGAGGGCACCCCGGACGACGCCATGCTGCGCCCGCTGCTCGGCAACGGGCTGCTGACCAGCAACGGCGCCGACTGGGCCCGCCAACGGCACCTCACCGCGCCCGCGTTCCGCCCCAGCGCCGTCCGCACCTTCGACGGCATCGTCACCGACGCCACCGCGCAGATGCTGGAGCGCTGGCGGCCCGCCGTCGAGGCCGGCACCCCGCTGGAGGTGGACCAGCACCTCACCGCGCTCACCCTCGGCATCCTCACCCACGCCATCCTGGGCGCCGACATCGACGGCATCGGCGAGGGCTTCGCCCGCGCGGTGGACGCCGTCAACCGCTGCATCGGCCACTACGTACCGACCCCGGACCCGGACCCGGCCGACACCGCCCGCCGGTACGCCGACTTCGGCCGCGCCCGGGTGTTCCTCAACACCGTCACCCGCACCCTGATCGCCGCCCGCCGCGCGGGCGGGGGCAGCGCGGGGGCGAGCGGCGACCTGCTGGACACCCTGATGTCCAGCCACCACCTGGTCTCCGACGAGGACCTCCGCGACCAGGTGCTGACCATCGTGATGGCCGGCCACGAGACCACCGCCAAGTCCCTGACCTGGACCCTCCACCTGCTCGACCGCCACCCCGAGGAGCTGGCCAAGGTCCAGGAGGAGGTCGACCGCGTCCTCGGCGGCCGCCCGCCGACCGCCGCCGACCTGGCCGCGCTCCCGGCCTGCCGGCGGGCGATCCAGGAGGCCATGCGGCTCTACCCGCCGGTCTGGCTGATCTCCCGCCGGGCCGTCGGGTCCGACGTCATCGGCGGGTACCACGTCGAGCCCGGCACCCTGGTGTGCGTCAGCCAGTGGGTGCTGCACCGCCACCCCGAGTACTGGGACCGGCCGGACGCGTACCTCCCGGACCGCTTCGACGGCGCCGACCTGCCCAGCCACCTCTACCTGCCGTTCGGCGGCGGCGACCGGATCTGCGTCGGCCAGCACTTCGCGATGCTGGAGGCCGTCCTGGTGCTCGCCTCCCTGCTCCAGTCCGTCCGGCTGGAGCTGGTCGAGGGCTTCCCGGTCGAACCCGAGGCCCTGGTCACCCTCCGCCCCAAGCACGGCATGACGATGATCGCGAGGCCCCGATGAGCACCTCCGTACGACCGGTCGGCGGTTCCTACGACCCCGCCCGCACCACCGGCGGCGGCCTCGCCGCCGAACTCGACCGGCTGGAGGCGCAGGCCGCGCTCTCCTTCCCCGAGGAACTGCGCATCCTGCGCGAACTCGGCCTCCCCTCGGGCCGCACGGTGCTCGAACTCGGCGCCGGGCCGGGCGCGGTGACCCGCCGGCTGCGCGCCGCGCTGCCCGCCGGCACCGAACTGATCGCCGCCGACATCGACGGCGAACTGCTCGCCCACGCGGCCGGCCCCGGGGTGACCCTGCTGGTCGCCGACGGCGCCGACCTGCCGCTGCCGGACGCGAGCGTGGACTTCGTGCTGCTGCGCTACGTCCTCCAGCACGTGCCCGACCCGGTCGCGGTGCTCGCCGAGGTCCGCCGGGTGCTGCGCCCCGGCGGCACCGTCGCCGTCACCGAGGTCGACTCCGCGCTGTGGGGCGCCGCCGAGCCCTCGTACCCCGAACTCGCGGGCGTGCACGCCAAGATGGCCGCCGCCCAGCGGGCCGACGGCGGCGACCGCTCGATCGGGCGCCGGCTCCCCCGGCTGCTGCGCGCGGCCGGCTTCGAACAGCCGGTGCTGCGCCCCTTCGCCACCACCAACGACGACCACCCGACCGACGCCTTCGCCCCGCAGCTCGGCCCGCGGCGCCTGGAGCCGCTGGTCGCCCGGGGCGTCCTCTCACTGGCCGAACTCGCCCTCGCGGCGGACCGCTGGAACCGCTTCCGGTCGGACCCCGACGCCTGGGTGATGCTGCTCGGCCTCACCGCCGCCGCGACCGCACCCGCGGGCCGCGGACCGCAGGAAACCGCCTGACCGCAGGAAACCACCCGACCGCACCACACCCCTCCCGGAAACCGGAAAGGACCACCTCCATGCACCCCAAGGTGAAGATCTTCATCACCATCTTCTGCTACATCAGCGCCGTCGCCGGCCTGGTCACCGCCGTGATGGACGCCAGCCACAAGCCCGCCGACACCACCTCCGCGGTGGTCGCCGGCGTGCTCGGGGTCGCCTTCCTGCTGGGCGGCCTGGCGCTGACCCGGAAGCCCCGCTACTGACGATGGCACCCGGTGGCTTAGCAGCGGGAAAGGGTCGGGGGGGGGGGGGGGGGGGGGCCCCCCCCCCCCCCCCCCAACACCCCCCCCCCCCCCCCCCGGGGGCGCGGCGGGGTGTACC
>NZ_JBHZCN010000079.1:0-45556 GCF_042755465.1 Kitasatospora sp. NPDC059160
GGCCTGAGCGCCGGGACCGTGTCCGGGGCCGCCGCCGGGGCCGACGCCCGAAGCCGGGCGGCTCAGCCGCCGAGGACCTCGCCGACCAGGGCGCGGGCCTCCTCCTGCACCCGGCCCAGGTGCTCGGTGCCCAGGAACGACTCGGCGTAGATCTTGTACACGTCCTCCGTGCCCGACGGGCGGGCCGCGAACCAGGCGTTGTCCGTGCACACCTTGAGACCGCCGATGGCCGCCCCGTTGCCCGGCGCGTGGGAGAGCACCGCGGTGATCTTCTCCCCCGCCAGCTCGCCCGCCGTGACCTGCTCCGGCGCCAGACGCGCCAGACGCGCCTTCTGCTCGCGATCCGCCGGGGCGTCGACACGGGCGTAGGCCGGAGCGCCGTGACGCTCCGTCAGTTCGCGGTAGTACGCGCTGGGGGTGGCGCCGGTGACCGCGGTAATCTCGGCGGCGAGCAGGGCCAGCAGGATGCCGTCCTTGTCGGTGGTCCACACCCCGCCGTCACGGCGCAGGAACGAGGCGCCCGCGCTCTCCTCGCCGCCGAAGGCGATCGAACCCTCCAGCAGGCCGTCGACGAACCACTTGAAGCCGACCGGGACCTCCGTCAGCGCACGTCCCAGATCGGCGGCGACCCGGTCCAGCATCGAGGAGGACACCAGGGTCTTGCCGACCGCCGCGTCCCGGGGCCAGTCGGCCCGGTGGCGGTACAGGTAGTCGACCGCCACCGCCAGGTAGTGGTTGGGGTTCATCAGCCCCCCGTCGGGCGTGACGATCCCGTGCCGGTCGGCGTCGGCGTCGTTGCCGGTGGCGATCGCGTACTCGTCCTTGCGGCCGATCAGGGACGCCATCGCCGCCGGCGAGGAGCAGTCCATGCGGATCTTCCCGTCCCAGTCCAGCGTCATGAAGCGCCAGGTCGGATCCGTCACCGGGTTGACCACGGTCAGGTCCAGACGGTGCACCTCCGCGATGCGCCCCCAGTAGGCCACCGACGCCCCGCCCAGCGGGTCCGCGCCGATCCGCAGCCCCGACGCCCGCACCGCGTCCAGGTCCAGCACCGACGGCAGGTCCTCCACGTAGGAGCCCAGGAAGTCGTACCGCTCCGTGGTGGCCGCGGCCAGCGCCCGCGCGTACGGGACCCTCTTCACCCCCCGCAGACCCTCGCGGATCAGCTCGTTCGCGCGGTCCTGGATCCACCCGGTGGCCTGCGACCCCGCCGGCCCCCCACTGGGCGGGTTGTACTTGAAGCCGCCGTCACGCGGCGGATTGTGCGACGGCGTCACCACGATCCCGTCCGCCAACGCCCGCGGACTGCGCCGGTTGTGCGCCAGGATCGCGTGCGAGACCGCCGGCGTGGGCGTGTACCCGTCGGCGTCGTCGATGAGCACCCGCACACCGTTGGCCGCCAACACCTCCAACGCCGTCGCCTTGGCCGGCTCGGACAGCGCGTGGGTGTCCGCGCCGAGGAACAGCGGGCCCGCGACGCCCTGTTCGGCCCGGTACTCGCAGATCGCCTGCGTGGTCGCGGCGATGTGGTCCTCGTTGAACGCCACGTCCAACGAGGAGCCGCGGTGCCCCGACGTCCCGAACGCGACCCGCTGCGCCACCTCCTGCGGATCGGGGCGCAGCGCGTAGTACGCCGTCACCAACCGCGCCACATCCACCAGGTCCCCGGGCTGCGCCGGCTGCCCGGCCCGTGCGTGTCCCATCCGTCCACTCCCGCCGATTCCACGAACACTCGCGTTACGTCCTCGCCCCGCGCTCACCGATCGTAGCCACAAGACGACCGTGCCCCGAACCGTACGGGCGGGTCCGGGGCACGGGAGCGGGATTCCGCGCAGGGCGCGGGTGGGCTACGGAGGAGCGCGGAGGAGTCCGGAGGAACGCGGAGGGAGTCCGGGAACAGTCCGGGAGGGGTTCGGGAGGGGTTCAGGAGGGGTTCAGGAGGCGGGCAGTTGCTGGCGGTACGCCTCCAGCGCCGGGGCGGTGACGGTGGCCAGGAACTCCGTCACCCGGTACTCGGTCAGGCCCAGCCGGACGAACGGGTCGGTGGCCACCAGCGCCTCGATCGCCGCCCGGTCCTCGCCCACCGCGAGGATCACCCCGCCGTCGCGCGGCACCTTGCGGCCCGAGGCCAGGAAGGTGCCGGCGGCGTAGTGGCCGTTCAGCCACGCCACGTGCGCGGGCAGGGCCTCGTCGATCCGCTCCAGCTCGGCGGTGGTGTACGTCAGCTCCAGTACGAACATGCCGTCAGGCTAGCGGCGCGGGCCGACCGGCGGGGCGGCGGGGCGGCGGGGCGAAGAACCGGGGCACCGGGACACCGGGACACTGGACCACCGGAGCACCGCGGTTCAGCGGGAGGCCCACCAGGTCGAGGGCGCGGCGACGGTGTAGCCCAGCGACTCGTACAGCGGGCGGCCCAGCTTGGAGGCGGTGAGGGTGGCCGGCACCTGGGCGAGGTCGGCGAGCGAGGCGGTCATGACGGCCCGGCCCACACCGCGCGAGCGGAAGGCGGGCGCGGTGCCGACCCAGTAGTGGCTGGCGAGGCCCTCGTCCACGACCCTGACGCAGGCGCCCGCGGCGACCCCCTGGTGCGAGGCGAGGAAGACGTCCACGCCCGGCCGGCCGATCAGCGCCGCCGGGAACAGCTCACCGGGGCGGTAGGGCTCGAAGGCGGCCAGCTCGAAACCCTCGATCACGACCCGCTCGGCCGCCCGGAGGTCCTCGCCACCGCTCACCCGCACCACGTCCAGCCCCGATCCGCCCGCAGCGGCAGGGGCAGCGGCGGGCAGGCGCAGCATGACGGGCATCTGCCAGTTGCGCAGGCCCAGATGGCTCAGGTCGGTGGCGCTGAACGGGTCCTCGGCGTTGACCGGTCCGGGGGCCCTGCGCACCAGTTCGGCCAGCTCGGCCAGTTCGCCCTGGTCGAGGTCGTTCTCCTGAACGAGGATCCGCAGGCCGGCGCGCTCGTCGCCGTCGACGGCGAGGAAGCCGCGGCGCCGGATCACCTCGTGGCCGCGGGAGTCGCCCGTCGCGGCCCAGAAGGCGGCCGAGTTGCGGGCCTGACGCAGCGGCGCCTCGGCAAGGGTGAGGGATACGGGCTGGTCGGTCGCGGCGGTTCCGGTTGTCATGCTGCCTACCGTAGTACCGAATTGACCGGCCACACAGGGCCAATCAGGCATCGACCCACTGGGCCACCTCGGGATTCGGGGATGGTGCGCGGGAATGGGGTGGGCGAGGGCGGATTCGAACCGCCACAGCCGAAGCGGGGGCTTTACAGGCCCTTGGGCTCTCCAGTGCCCAGCTCGCCCGGGGTCACGTCCGCGCCCGGCCCGCAACGCCAGGAGGGCGCGGGCAGCGGGGGACGCTCGTAAGAAGGGAACGCCCGTGGGGAGGGGACGCTCAGCGCGCCGGGCGATAGCCGAACGCGCGCGGGCGGGGGCGATATCGAGCGCCACTGCTGGCCATGGCCCGTTCCCCTTTCCCTGCGCTGCGTCGGTGTGTTCCGCGATCAGCGTGCCGCATGCGCTCCTGGGGGCGCAACAGGTTTTCCGGGCCCGGCCCCGGGAGGGTGCCGACCCCAATCCTGCCAGCTCAGGCCAGGGATCGGTAGGACTCAGCACACCCTTCTTGTGCCTTGCCGCCGCCCCCGCGCACCCCGCACACTCGTGCAACACCCCACTCCCCCGACGGCCTTCGCGCCGCCGCCCGCACTCTCCCGGGCGGCCGGCGCGCACGCCGCCGTGCCCGGACACGGCCGGACACGGCCGCGGCGGCCCGAGAGGAACGGGGTGCGAACGAGAGCAACGACGAAGGGGGACACGCCACATGAACGTCCACGCGGACCTGGTCCTGAAAGCCCGGATCACCCTGCTGAGCCACAACGAGCGGATCCTGGAGGGCGAGGAGGGCCTGCGGGTCTACCGGCCCCTGTTCGCCGTCAACCCCCACGTGTACGCCTACAAGCTCGCCTACGTCCTGCGCACGCTCGCCGAGACCAGCCCTCGCGCGGCAGCCCGGCCCGGCGCCCGGGAGGCGCTGCTGGAGGAAGCCCACGCCGCGAGCGCGCACATCCCCGCCGACGCCCCCGACCACCAGCGCCGCATGTGGGAGCACACCGTGCCGCAGCTCCAGGAGTTCGAGCGCCGGCTCGGGCAGGCGAACGCCCGATGAAGGACGCGGACGAGAACCGGACGCCGCACCCGACAGCGCACCGGACGCCACACCCGACACCGCACCCGACGCCACACCCGGACCTGGTCCTGCGGGCCCGGATCCGGCTGCTGATCCGCGACCACTGGGCCCTCGACGGCGAGGAAGGCCTGTGGGTCCACCGCACCCTCTTCGCCGTCAACCCCCGCGCCCACGCCTACCACCTCACCAGAGTCCTGCTCGGCCTCAGCGACCACCCCCGCCTGGCCGACCAGCCCCACGCACGACGCGCACTCCTCCACGAAGCGGTCGACGCCGCCGCACACATCCCCACCGACGCACCCTGGCACCAGACCAGGTACGAGCAGTTCGCGCGCGGCGCACTCACGCGCCTCGACCAGGAAGGACGGACGCCACGACCGGACAGCAGCACCTGACCGGGCCCGCCCCGGCTCAGGTGTAGCGGGCGGCCGCGCGGCGGGTGGCCTCGGCCAGGCGGGCGCGCAGTTCGGGAGGGCCGAGGGCCTCCGCCTCCGGGCCCAGGCGCAGGAGTTCGAGGTAGCCGATCTCCTGGTCCTCCACCGGCAGGGTCACGGTGACCCAGCCCTCGGCGTCCGGCGGGCCGGCGGTGGCGAGGGCGTCGGCGGCGGCGGTGGCCTCCAGCAGGGCGGCCAGGTTGGCCACGGCCCACGGGCTGAGCCGCACCAGCGCCCGTTCGCGCAGCATGGTCCGGGTGAACGCGCGGGCGGCCTCGTCCCAGTAGGCGGCGAGGTCGAAGTCCGGGTCGCGGTCGAAGCGTTCCTCGCCTGCCTCGGCGGTTTCGAAGCGGTCGACCCGGTAGGAGCCGATGCGCCCCGAGGGGCTGCGGGCCGCGACGTACCACTGCCCGGCCTTGAGGACCAGGCCGTACGGTTCCAGCCGCCGCTGCCGGGTGCCGCCGCGCGCGGCGTAGCGGGCGTGCAGCACCCGGTCCTCCCAGACCGCGCGGGAGACCTCGGCCAGCAGCGGCGGTGTCCCGGCCTCGCGGAACCAGGCCGGGGCGTCCAGGTGGAAGCGCTGGGCGGCGGCCGCGGGGGCGTCGCCCAGGGCGGCGGCGACCTTGAGCCGGGCCGCCAGGGCCTGCCCGGCCAGGCCCATGTCGCGCAGCGGGCCGGGCAGGCCGGCCAGGTGCAGGACGGCGGCTTCGGTTCGCTCCAGACCGGTCAGGCGGGTGCGGTAGCCGTCGACCAGCCGGTAGCCGCCGCCCCGCCCCCGCTCGGCGTACACCGGCACCCCGGCCTCGGCCAGGGCGGCGACGTCGCGCTGCACGGTGCGTTCGGAGACCTCCAGCTCGGCCGCGAGGTCGGCGGCGGTCATGCTGCGCCGGTGCTGCAGGAGCAGCAGCAGCGCGATCGCCCGGCTCGCCCGCACCCCGGCCCTCCTCGTCCGTCCGCCCCTGCTGTCCGCCACCCCATTGTCACCGCCCGCGACGCACCCGACGCATCCCGACGTACGGGCCGGCGCCGGGCACGGCCACGGTCATGGTCAGGCCCGCTCGGCCCGCTCGGCCCGCTCGGCCCGCTCGGCCCGCTCCACCGTCGCGAGGAGTTCGGCCGGATCGGAGGCGAAGGCGGCCATCCAGTGCGGACGCAGCCGGTAGTAGACGACGTCGTGCTCCCAGTCGAAGACGTCACGGCCGTAGAAGTCCTGGAAGTAGGCGAGGAGTTCGGGCCAGTCGGCGGCCGGCTCGCCATCCCGGGGGTTGAGGGTCTCCACGGTGCCGTGGGTGAACACGCCCAGGTCCTCCCCCCGCAGATGGGCCGCGCTGACGGCGGGCCGGGCTGCCAGGTGACGGGCCTTGGCGGCGGTGCGCGCGGTGCCGAAGTACCACCTGCCGTACAGGAAGTGACCGTCCACCCCGCTGATCCGCGGCTCGCCCTTGGCGGTGACGGTGGACAGCGCGAGCGTGCACATCCCGGTGAGCACCCGGGTCAACTGGACGGCGGTGAGGGTGCGCTCGCTGCTGATGATCGAGCGCAGATGGGCGGTGGAGCGGGCGAGCGAGGCGTCCAGGAGGGCCTGGAGGCGGGCGAGGTCGTCGGGCGTCTCGAGCATGGGATCCCTTGTCCGTGGTACGTGGCCCCGGCCGACGCCGTCACCGCGCCGACCGGTCCCCCCACTCTCGCGGCGAAACCCGACACCTCCTGTCGCCTTTCCCCCTGCCGTCTCCGGACAGTACGCCGCCGTCGCCGCTACTGCCCCGCGTTCCGCTCCCGAGTCTTTCGCTGCATCTCGTCCAGGATGGCCATGGTCTCGGGGTGAATCGGGGCCTTGCTCTCACCCTCATCGACGTCCCGCGGATTCTGCCGCGCCTGCGGAAGAAGCTCGTCGTAGCGGGGGTGACCAGGCTCGAACTTGTACCACCCGTCGTAGAAGTACCCCTCCGGGGCCCGTCCGCCGTACCGCTGCCAGATGGTGACGCCGTCGGCGTCGAGCATTGGATTCCCGGTGACGTGGTAGCTCTCAGAATGCTCGCTCAACATGCTCCTCGGAGAAGAGAAGGGGAGGAACTCGTGCGCCGGGGGCGGGCGCCTCAGCGGGCCAGGCGGGCCAGGAGGGCGGAGGCGGCGGCGATGCCGGCTGCGGTGGCGGCGGCCAGGACGGCGAAGTCCAGGGGGAGGTGGGAGGGGGTGCCGATGAGGAGGCCGCGTAGGGCGTCGACCTGGTAGCTGAGCGGGTTGGCCTTGCTGACGGCCTGCAGCCAGCCGGGCATCAGGTCGACCGGGTAGAGGGCGTTGGAGCCGAAGAACAGCGGCATGGTGATGGCCTGGCCGATGCCCATCAGGCGGTCGCGGGTGAGGACGATCCCGGCGATGGCCATCGAGAGGCAGGAGAAGAACGCCGAGCCGAGCAGCACCGCGACGACCACACCGAGCAGGCGCAGCGGGTTCCAGGTCATGGCGACGCCGAGGGCGGCGGCGATCAGGACCACGACGACGGCTTGCAGGACGGCTTTGACGCCGGCGGCGAAGGCCTTGCCGGTGACCAGGGCGGCGCGCGGGGTGGGGGTGACCAGGAGTTTGGTGAGGACGCCGGAGTCCCGCTCCCAGATGATCATGATGCCGTAGAAGATCGCGATGAACATCGCGGACTGGGCGATGATGCCCGGGGCCAGGTAGTCGAGGTAGGGGATGCCGCCGGTGGGGATGGCCTTGAGGCGGGTGAAGGTCTCGCCGAAGATCAACAGCCAGAGGGCCGGCTGGACGGCGCGGGTGTAGAGCTCGGTACGGTCGTGGCGCAGCTTCTGGAGTTCCACCGCGCACATC
Source organism: Kitasatospora sp. NPDC059160 (assembly GCF_042755465.1). Lineage (NCBI taxonomy): Bacteria > Bacillati > Actinomycetota > Actinomycetes > Kitasatosporales > Streptomycetaceae > Kitasatospora > Kitasatospora sp. NPDC059160. The sequence continues at coordinate 7,452 of NZ_JBHZCN010000079.1, forward strand.
GCGCCGACCCGGGCGGGCACCAGGCGCCAGCCGGTGCGGGCGCGCGGGGGCACCAGCAGCAGGCTCAGGTCCGGGACACCAACGGGGGTGGTGCCGGGGGTGGGGGGCTCAGCCGACGCGGCTGGCGGTGCGGCGGGTGCGGCGGACATCGCCGAAGTCTCCTTCCGTGGCGTCGGCCAGGTCACGGCCGGCGAAGTGGCGGAACACGTCGTCGAGGGTGGGTTCGTCGCCGCCGGGGAGGGTGTCGCGGATGCCCTCCTTGAGCTCGGCGGGGGTGCCCAGGGCCCGGATGCGGCCGCGGTCCATCAGGGCGATGCGGTCGCAGTGGCGCTCGGCCTCGTCCATGTAGTGGGTGGTGACCAGGACGGTCATGCCGGTGGCCCGGCGCACGGCGTCCACGCGCTCCCACACGCCGGTGCGGGCGATGGGGTCCAGGCCGATGGTGGGCTCGTCCAGGACGAGCAGGCGCGGGGCGCTGACCAGGGCCTGGGCGAGTTCGAGGCGGCGCACCATGCCACCGGAGTAGGTGCCGGCCATCCGGTCGGCGGCGTCGGTGAGGTCGACGGCGGCCAGCGCCTGGGCGACGCGGCGGGCCCGCTCCGTCCTTGGGACGTCGAAGACCCGGGCGAACAGGGCGACGTTCTCCCGCCCGGTCAGCCCCGCGTCGGCGGACAACTGCTGCGGCACGTAGCCGAGCAGGCGCCGTACCTCCATGGGCCGGCGGGCCGCGTCGTGGCCGAAGACGCGCACCATGCCGGGGCCGGCGGGCAGCAGGGTGGTGATCGCGCGGATGGTGGTGGTCTTGCCGGCACCGTTGGGGCCGAGGAGGCCGAAGACCTCACCGGTCCGTACGGTCAGGTCGATGCCGTCCACCGCGCGGGTGGTCCTGCCACGGCCGTGGGTGAAGCTGTACTCCAGGCCCCGGCACACCACGGCCTCCGCCGCTCCTGGTGTTCCCGGCGTTCCCGGTATTCCTGGCGTTTCCGGTGTCCCTGGCGTTTCCGGTGTTCCTGCTGGTTCCGGTTCGGTCATCGCGGGTCCTCCTCGGGCAGGTCGCGCAGCCCCTGGGTGAGGGAGCGCAGCGCGGGCAGGGCGGCGGCCAGCGCGGCCCGTTCGGGGCCGGGCAGGCCCGCGACCAGCTCGCCGGTCAGTGCCCGGCGCCGCTCGCGCCAGGCCTCGATGCGCTGGTGGGCGGCCTCGGTGGCGTACAGCAGGGCGGCCCGGCGGTCGGCGGGGTCCACCTCGCGGCGCAGCATGTCCTGGGCGACGAGCTGGTTGACGAGGGTGGAGACCGAGTTGCCGGCCAGACACAGTTCCTCGGCGGCGGCGGAGACCCGCAGGCCCGGGGTGTCCATCACCAGGTGCAGCAGTTCGACCTGGGCCCCGCGCAGGCGGGGCTGGTCCAGGCCCTGGCGCAGGCGGCGGCGCAGCATCCGCTGGATGCCGGTGAGGAGGGTGGAGAACTCGTCGGCGAGGGCGCCGTCGGGCGGGTGGGTGGGTCCTGTCTCCATATTCCGATTTTAGCTCTCAGTGAGAGGTATCTGTCGAGAGGGCGGACGGGGGCGGACGGAGGCGGACACAGGGGCGCGGTGAGGTGCGGGCGGCGGGCGGCGGGCGACAGGCGACAGGCGACAGGCGACAGGCGACAGGCGACAGGCGCAGCAAAAGGCCCCGCACCGGCGCTTGCTCGCCGGTACGGGGCCTGTGTGCGGGGCCTACGTGGGCCCGCCTGGTCAGATCGCGCGGACCTGCTCGGCCTGCGGGCCCTTCTGGCCCTGCGTGACCTCGAACTCGACCGGCTGGTTCTCCTCCAGGTTGCGGTAGCCGCTGCCCTGAATCGCGGAGAAGTGGACGAAAACGTCCGGGCCGCCGTCGTCCTGCGCGATGAACCCGTAGCCCTTCTCCCCGTTGAACCACTTCACAGTACCCGTGGCCATGCCGATCTCCCTTCGGGACGAAGGGGTGCGCGCTGCTGCGCACCCCTCACGGTGGTCGCGTCCAGGAACAGTGCGTTCAGCAGTACCGCGGACAGCGAATTTCAATGATCATGCTACCGACCGGTCGCCGTCCACATCCGGCTTTCGCCCAGATCCGGCCACTTCCAACCCGCCCACCCCGGCCAGGCGTTCGCACATCGGCACCGCGGCTCCGGGCGCCGGGCCGGCCCGCCCCTGCCGGCACCCGTCCGTTCCTTGCTCAGGATTCGCTCAGATACCGGACCATCCCGGACGTTCCGTGCAAGGATCTTCAGAGTCCCCGGAAGGGGCCCGCCGCCACCGGCCGGGCCCGACCCGGGACCGGAACAAGGGGGAACGAGAACATGGGCACCGTCGTCCTGCTCCTCGCCGCACTGGTCGCCACCATCATCGGTACCACCGTCGTCCTGATCCGCCGGGAGAGGGCCCGCGGCACACACTCCGAAGACGCGGGGCTGCTGGTCGAGTTGGAACGCACCCGCCAGGCCACCCACCTGCGCAGCACCTACTCCAGCCGCGCCGTCCACCACGGCACCGGCATGGCCTCGGACGACCTCCACAAGTACTACTCCTAGCCCGGCCGGCCCCGGGCGCACCCGGGCGGAACGTGCACATCCGGTGCTCAACCTGTGGTGCAGAGGTGTTGCAGCGGGCATGGCGGGGCCCGTCCCGTAGTAGCGTCTGCCATGAAGTCGCGCACCGTGCGCGGCGGTTGACGGGGGTTCGACTCGGAACGGGGGCCAGGCGTGGGAAGGGGTGGTGGGTGTGGGACGGGCACGCGTGACGGCGCGAGTGATCGTGCACCCCGGTGTGGAGGACGTCAACGTCCAGCAGGTGTTGGAGGCCCTCGCCGACCCGGCGAGGCGCAAAGTGGTGCACACCCTCGCCCACTCGGGCGCTGACCTGAGCTGCGGCTCCTTCGACCTACCCGTCGGACGGTCCACCTCCAGCCACCACTTCTCCGTCCTGCGCGCGGCCGGAGTGGTGCGGCAGTACTACGTCGGCACCACGAAGATGAACACCCTCCGCACCGAGGAACTCGAACAACGCTTCCCCGGCCTCCTGACCGCAGTCATCGCGGCCGCCGACACCGAAGCCCACGACATTCCCTGAAATCCCCTGGCCTCCGGCCCCAGCGTCTCCGGGCCGGGGGTCAGGGGCCGGGCGCGTCGCCGCCGTTGACAAGAAGGGCGTCCGCCTCGCGGACCCAGGAAACCCAGCATTCCGTGTCGATGCCGGGCAGGGCGGTGAGCTCCAGTACGCCCACCGACTTCCACCCCAACTCGGTCATGGGATTGGGGGACTGCCCACTGATGAAACGCCATGGCCCGTGCGGATCCCCGTACGGGCCCCCGTGTCCGGCGGTGGGGATGCAGAGGGCGTCCGCCTCGGCGATCGGTTTACCCAGGAGGTCGACCAGGGTCGCGAGAATGCTCCCGAATTCCCCTTTTCCGGATACCTAATTGGCGATTGACAAAGTGATGGAATTCAGTCACAGGGACATGTCTGCACCGTACAAGTCAAGACTTACCTTCGAGGAAATCCGACCGTATGGTATGGCTCGAATCGAAGGAGCCCCCTGTTGCCGAAGTTGTCGAAGATGTCGAAGACGACGAATGACCCTTCCACGCTCGCAGTTGACGCGGAGCGGGATTATGTGTCCTCCCTGTACGAGTTCCTCGCCGGGCGCCTTTCCGAGGCGCGGGCGCAGCGGGCGCGTGTGCTGAATGCCCCGGCGGACGGCGCCGGTGAGGCGTACGAGCGGGAAATCGCCGCCGAGCGGCTGGCCAAGGAGATCGGCCGGCTGGAGGGTGCCGAACGGGGGCTGGTCTTCGGGCGGATCGACTGGGCGGAGGGCACGGCCCTGCGCATCGGGCGGATCGGGCTGCACACGGAGGAGGACGAGCTGCCCCTGCTCGTGGACTGGCGCGCGAACGCGGCGCGGCCCTTCTACGAGGCGACGCCGGTCCACCCGATGGGCCTGCGGCGGCGCCGGCACCTGCGTCTGGAGGAGCGCACGGTCGTCTCGGTGAACGACGAACTGCTGGACGGGAGCGCCCCGACCGACGAGGACGTCGTCGGCGACGGCCCGTTGACGGAGGCCCTGTCGGCACGGCGTACGGGCCGGATGCACGCGGCCGTCGCGACGCTGCAGGCCGAGCAGGACGAGATCGTCCGTTCCCCCCACCGAGGGGTGACCGTGGTGCAGGGCGGGCCCGGCACCGGCAAGACGGTGGTCGCCCTGCACCGGGCGGCCTACGTCCTGTACGCGTTCCCGCGGGCCGCGGAGGAGGGTGTCCTGGTGCTGGGCCCGAACGCCCGGTTCCTCGACTACATCTCCCAGGTCCTTCCCTCCCTCGGCGAGAACGACGTCGTCCTGGCGACCTGCCGGGAGCTGGCCGGGGTACCCACGGACGCGGTGGACCGGTTCGACACCGCGCGCCTCAAGGGCGGCACGGACCTCGCCGACGCCCTGGCCGGCCTGCTGCGCGCCCGCCAGGCCCCCGCCGGCGACTTCACGGTGCGGGTCGGACGGGAGGCGGTCCACCTGTCCGCCGAGGAGGTCGCCACGGCACGCGACGCCGCCGTCGCGGCCGTACCGGGGCACAACCCCGCGCGCCGGGTGTTCACGGAGCTCCTGGTCGACGCCGTCACCGACGCGATGCAACGGGACATGGGCGACCTCCTGGAGCAGATCGACGCCGATGCCGCCGCGATGACGGGCCTGGACCTCGACAAGTTCACGGGGGCGGGCCGCAACCGCGCCGAAGGTGCGGCCGACCCCGGTCCGGCCCACGAACTGGACCTGGACGCCGTCCGGGCCGATCTCCTCGACGATGCCGGTGTGGACCGGGCGGTCGAGCTGCTGTGGCCGCGGCTGGTCCCCGGTGACCTCGTGAACGCGCTCCTGACGGACGCCGACGCGCTCGCCGCACACCTGCCCCACCTCACCGCGCCGGAGCGGTCCCTGCTGCTCCGCGACCCGGACGGCCCGTGGACCGACGCCGATGGGCCGTTGCTGGACGAGGCCGCGAGCCTGGTCGACGGCCCGCCCGAGCGGACGTACGGGCACGCCGTCGTCGACGAGGCGCAGGAACTGACCGCCATGCAGTGGCGGATGATCGTCCGCCGCTGCCCGGCGCGGGCGATGACGCTGGTGGGCGACTTCGCCCAGGCGGGCCCGGTCGCGACGGCGCGCGACTGGAAGGAGGCGCTGAGCCCCCACGTCGGACCGCGGTTCAAGCTGCACGACCTGACCGTCAGTTACCGCACCACCCAGGAGATCCTGGAGAGCGTCCGGGACCTGCTGGCCCGGATCGCCCCGGACCAGCGGCCCACCCGCTCACTGCGCAGCGGTGAGCTCCCCCGCACCGTGACCGCGCCGGCGGACGAGCTGGCCACCGCCGTCGTCCAGGAGCTCCGCGCCCAGGGCGCCGCGCACCCGGGCGAGCTCCTGGGAGTGGTCTGCGCGGACGCCAGGGTGGGCGAGCTGACGGCCCGGGGCGTCGCCGACCACGCGCGGATCGTGCCGGCGTCCGAGGCGCGCGGCCTGGAGTTCGACGGGGTCGTCGTGCTGCACCCCGAGGAGATCGTCACGGCCCGCCCCGGCGGGGAGCGGGACCTGTACGTGGCCCTGACCCGGGCCACCAAGCGCCTCTGCACGGTCACCGTCGGACCCGCCTGACGGCTCGACGCCCCCGTCGCCGCCGCGGGCTCGGCGGCCGCCCTCAGGGCGAGTCTGACACGCCCTCACCCTGGCCGGCCGGGGTGGGCAGGTCGCGGAGTCGGCGGATCGGGGAGGGCAGGAGCCAGAGGACGGAGGTGAGGGCGCCGATGGCGGCCACCCACAGGGTGGGGCGCAGGCCGATGGTGGCGGCGAGGGCGCCGCCGACGAGGGAACCGAGCGGGCGGGTACCGAAGTTGACGCAGCGGTAGGCGCCGAAGACGCGGGAGCGTAGGTTGTCCGGGATGATCGCGGCGAAGATGGAGGCCCCGGCGACGTCCAGCCACATCACTCCGAGTCCGGCGCCGAACTCGGCCGCGAAGAGAAGCGCGAGGACGACGGGGGTGGTCCCGTGCGCGGCGGGGATCAGCAGCAGGGAGGCGGGGTAGAGGGCGGTGCCGAGGATGAAGGTCGGCCCGACGCCTATGCGCCTGGTGACGGCGGTGGCGCAGAGGGCCCCCAGGAGTCCGCCGACGGCCCCGGCGCCCAGCACCGCGCCGAGCAGGCCGGGGTCGAGGCGCAGCACGGTGGTGGCGTACAGCACGAGCAGGGCGGTCAGCATGAAGGTGAAGAAGTTGGCGGTGGCGGTGGCAGCGAGCGAGGCGCGCATCATCGGCGACCCGAGCATGAACCGTGCGCCTTCGGCGAGTTGGCCGCGGGCCTTGCGTTCCGCCGGGGGTTCGGCGGGGGCGATGCGGGACAGGGCGAAGGCCGAGGCGGCGTAGGAGAGCGCGTCGGCCAGCAGGGCGAGCGGGGCGGAGAGGACCTGCACCAGCACTCCGCCGATGCTCGGCCCGGCCACCTGGGCCATGGCGCGGCTGCCGCTGACCAGCGAGTGCCCCTCGACGTACCGGTCGGGCGGGACGAGGGCGTTGAACAGCGGTGCGTCGCAGACGTCGAAGAGGACCGAGAGGGTCCCGGCCGTCAGGGCCACCGCGTACAGCTGGGCGAGGGTGAGCGCGTCGAAGGCGTAGGCCAGCGGGACGGTGGCGACGAGGGCGAACCGGCCGAGGTCGGCGGCGATCATGACCCGGCGCCGGTGGCTGCGGCGGTCGGCCCAGACGCCCGCGTGGAGCGCGAAGAGCAGGTTGGGCAGCCAGGTCGCGGCGGCGAGGTAGCCCATCTGGAGGGCGTCGGCGTGCACGGCGAGGACCGCGACGAGCGGTATCGCGAGGGAGGAGATCTGGTCGCCGAGGCCGGATATCGTCTGACCGGTCCAGTAGCGGCGGAAGGCCCGTTCCCGGAGCAGGACCGGCAACCAGCGCATCCGCGTCCCGGCGGGAGTCCGGTCGGGCGCCGCCGGTGCCCGGTCGGGGGCGGGCCTGTCGGGGGCGGGCGCGGTCACGGGGTCGGCTCCTGGTCGCTCCGGCCGTCGGCGCGGGTGGGGAAGGCCAGTTGCAGCACGGTGACCGGGCGGGAGCCCTCGGGGCGCTTGCCCGCGTCGTCGAGCCGTTCCAGGTAGGGCCGCATCAGGTCCTGGATCCGCCCGCCCAGCTCCTCCAGCTCGGCTGCCGTCAGGTGCAGGAGGGTGTCGCCGAACTGCGCGGCCTGCCGCCACTCGGCCGGCTCCTGGGCCTGCCCTTGGACCCAGCGCGTGGTGAGCTCGAAGTAGCGCTCGGCGATGGCCAGTTGGAGCGCCTCCGTGGCGGCGGCCGCCGCCGGGTCCGCGATGGCGCCGGAGTCCCAGCTGGTGAACATGGCGGTGGCCTGCCACGGCTTCTCCCGCCCCCGCCCGCCCCCGGCCTCCTCCACCAGGCCGTACTTCGCCAGCTGCCGCAGGTGGAAGGAGCAGCTGGCGACGCTCTCGCCGGTGGCTTCGGCGGCCTGGGTGGCCGTCATCGGGCCGTCCCGGCGCAGCAGGCCGACCAGCACCAGCCGGGTCGGGTGGGCGTAGGCGCGCAGGGCGCGGGGGTCGGTGAGGCGGATGGAACGCGGTGAGTTCTCCTCGGGCATGCATGTAAAGCTATCTTTAGAAAGAACTCTTTACAAGGGTCGGGGCCGGAGGCTGCACGCCCCCGGCCCCAGGCCCTGACCCTCGTCCCTGTCCCCCGCGGCGGCTACGGCCGCCAGATCACCGCCACCCGCGTCGAACCGGTCGACGCCGAGGAGCCGATCCGGACCCCGACCGCCAGGCCGGCGTTGTTGACGGCCACGGGGTAGGAGTAGCCCTCCGGCGCCACGTCCAGTTCCGTCAGGGCCCCGTCGGCGCCCCAGCGGAGGGCGTGGCGCTCCTGCGCCTGCGGCACCTTCGTCCCGGTGTACCCGACGGAGACGCCGGCGTCGTTGACGGCGACGGCCGTCGTGTACTCGTAGTCGGCGCCGATCGTGGTGGCGGCGCCGGCCGGGCTCCAGCTCGTGGCGGTGTAGTCGATGCCGTCCGCCCCGCCCTGCTTGCCGACGACCGTGCCGCCGGCGTTGAGGGCCGTCGCCGTGGAGTGCCGGCCCAGGTCCGTGACGGTGCCGTCGGTGTTCCAGGTCATGGAGCGCCACTGGTCGTTCGCGGCGCCGGTCGGCGTGCCCTTCCCGAGCACGGTGCCGGCGTCGTTGATCTGGACGACCCAGACGCCGCGGTAGGCCGAGGCCGGGTCGAGCGCGGTGGGGGTGCCGTCCGGGCTCCACTTCACGGGGTGGGCGACGCCGGAGGCCGAGTAGGACAGGCCGGCCACCGCGCCCGAGGCGTTGACCGAGACGGCGGTGCTGTTGACGTCCCCGCTCAGCGGGGCGAGCGGGACGGCCCGGCAGTCCGGGCCCCACTTCACCGCGTGGGAGGCCGTCCCGGCCGCGGAGTGCCCGACCGCCGTACCGGTGCGGCTCATCGCGTAGATGTAGCCCCAGCCGCCGGTGTCCGCGGGCAGCAGCGGCAGTGCGGAGACCGTGCCGTCGGGGGCCCAGCGCACCGTGCGGTTCCCCGAGTAGCCGACGGCGGCACCGTCGGCGGCGACGGCCACGGCGCGGCCGCTCGGGTCCCCGGGCAGCAGGGGGAGTGTCGTGGCGCTGAGGTCCGCGTTCCAGCGGACCGGACGGTCCTGGTTCTGCGGATCGGTGGCGTAGCCGACGATCACCCCGTCGTCGTTGACCGCGGCGGGATCGCTCCCGACGGCGCCGGGCGGCAGGGGCAGGTCGACGGCCACGCCGGCCGCCGGATCGGTGTCGGCCGTCGCGCTGCCGGCCGTACCCAGCGCGAGGGCGCCGACGGCGGCCAGGGCGACGGTGGTGGCGGCTGCGGACCGCAGGGCTCGGATGCCGATGCTCATGACGTGCGTTCCTCGTCTCGTGGACTTCCGCGGAATGGCACTGTGCTGATGCTGTGTCATGTTTCGCATGGAGAGTTCCCGTGCGCCACACCGTTCGGCGCACGGGAACTTCACCCAGTCTTCACGATTCGCGGCACGGGCGCAGCGGAATCCGGAGTCGGGTGCCCGGATCCCGGGGTCCGGGGTCCGGGGTCCGGGGTCCGGGGTCCGGGGTCGCGGGTCCCGAGGGCGGCGCGCGGCTACTGCGGGGTCACGTACGCGCCGGAGATGCCGCCGTCGACGAGGAAGGTGTTGGCGGTCATGAACGAGGAGTCGTCGGAGGCGAGGAAGGCCACCGCGGCGGCGATCTCCTCGGGCTCGGCGAAGCGGCCCAGCGGGATGTGCACCAGGCGGCGGGCGGCGCGCTCCGGGTCCTTGGCGAAGAGCTCCTGGAGCAGCGGGGTGTTCACCGGGCCCGGGCACAGGGCGTTGACCCGGATGCCCTCGCGGGCGAACTGCACGCCCAGCTCGCGCGACATGGCCAGCACGCCGCCCTTGGAGGCGCTGTAGGAGATCTGCGAGGTCGCCGCGCCCATCACGGCGACGAACGACGCCGTGTTGATGATCGAGCCCTTGCCCTGGCGCTGCATGTGCGGGATCGCGTACTTGCAGCACAGGTAGACGCTGGTGAGGTTGACCTCCTGGACGCGCTTCCAGGCCTCCAGGCCGGTGGTGAGGATGGAGTCGTCGTCCGGCGGGGAGATGCCCGCGTTGTTGAAGGTGATGTCGAGGCGGCCGTACTCGTCGACGGTCCGCTGGAAGAGGTCGCGGACTGCGGCCTCGTCGGTGACGTCGGCCTGGATGAACAGGCCGCCGACCTCGTTCGCGGCCTTGGCGCCGGTCTCGGCGTCGAGGTCGACGCAGACCACCTTCGCGCCCTCGGCGGCGAAGCGGCGGGCGGTCGCCAGGCCGATGCCGCTGCCGGCGCCGGTGATCACGGCCACGCGGCCGTCGAGTCGCTGGGTCATGGTGATCATTCCTCCGTGGAGATGAAGACGTTCTTGGTCTGGGTGAAGGCGTCGAGGGCGTCCGGGCCGAGCTCGCGGCCGAGGCCGGACTGCTTGAAGCCGCCGAACGGCGTGGTGTAGCGCACCGAGGAGTGCGAGTTGACGGAGAGGTTGCCGGCCTCGACGCCGCGCGAGACGCGCAGCGCGCGGCCGAGGTCCCTGGTCCAGATGGAGCCGGACAGGCCGTACTCGGTGGCGTTGGCGATCCGCAGTGCGTCCTCCTCGTCGCGGAACGGGACGACGGCGACGACCGGGCCGAAGATCTCCTCGGTGAAGGCGCGGTCGTCGTGCCGCACGGGCGCGAGGACGGTCGGCGGGTACCAGAAGCCGGGCCCGTCGGGGGCGTTGCCCCGGATGGCGACGGCCGAGGCGTCCGGGACGTACGAGGCGACCCGCTCGCGGTGGGCGGCCGAGATCAGCGGGCCCATCTCGGTCTTCTCGTCGGCCGGGTCGCCGACCCGCACGCCGCGCACGGCCGGCTCCAGGAGCGCCATGAAGTCGTCGAAGGCGGAGGCCTCGACCAGGATCCGGGAGCGGGCGCAGCAGTCCTGGCCGGCGTTGTCGAAGACGGCGTAGGGCGCGGTCGCGGCGGCCTTGGCGAGGTCGGCGTCGGCGAAGACGATGTTGGCGCTCTTGCCGCCGAGTTCGAGGGTGACGGGCTTCACCTGGGCGGCGCAGCCCGCCATGATCCCCTTGCCGACACCGGTCGAGCCGGTGAAGACGACCTTGCGCACGTCGGGGTGGGTGACGAAGCGCCCGCCGACGACCGGTCCGCGGCCGGGCAGGACCTGGAGCACGCCCTCGGGGATGCCGGCCGCCAGGGCGAGTTCGGCCAGGCGCAGCGCGGTGAGCGGGGTGAGCTCGGCCGGTTTGACGATGACGGTGTTGCCGGCGGCGAGCGCCGGGGCGAGGGCCCAGGCGGCGATCGGCATCGGGAAGTTCCAGGGCACGATGACCCCGACGACGCCGATCGGTTCCTGGAAGGTGACGTCGATGCCGCCGGCGACGGGGATCTGCCGGCCGAACAGCCGCTCGGGGGCGGCGGCGTAGTACTCGATGACGTCCCGCGCGTTGCCCGCCTCCCAGCGGGCGTTGCCGATGGTGTGGCCGGCGTTGGCGACCTCCAGGGCGGCGAGGTGCTCGCGGTCGGCGTCGACGGCGGCGGCGAAGGCGCGCAGCAGCCGGGCGCGGTCGGCGGGGGCCACCCGGCGCCAGGTGTGGAAGGCGGCGCGGGCGCGGGCGACGGCGGCGTCGGTCTCGGCGAGGCCGGCCAGTTCGACGGTGGTGATCACCTCCTCGGTGGCGGGGTTGACGACCTCGAAGAGGTCCGGTTCGGTCATCGGGGGCTCTCCCTCTGGCTGGTGCCTCGGCCGGCGGGCGGGCCGCCGGTCCGGCCGGTGGTCCGGCCGGCTGTCCGGGCGGCGTTGATGAAGGTGTGGAACAGGCGCAGGTCGTCGGGGTCGGTCTCCGGGTGCCACTGGACGCCCAGGGCGAAGCGGTGACCGGGCAGTTCGAGCGCCTCGACCGTTCCATCGGCACTGTGCGCGGTGACCTGGAGTCCGCTGCCGATCCGGTCGACGGCCTGGTGGTGGTAGCAGGAGACCTCGGTGGCGGGCCCCAGCACGGCGGCGAGCCGACTGCCGTCGACGACGTCCACCCGGTGGCGGACGAAGCGGGCGGGGACGCGCTGGTGGCTGTCGTCGGGCAGGTGCTGGACGAGGGTGCCGCCGAGTTCGACGTTGAGCAGCTGCATGCCGCGGCAGACCCCGAGCACCGGCAGGTCCCGGGCGAGGGCGGCCCGCAGCAGCCGGCTCTCCCAGTCGTCGCGGGCGTGGTGGGGCGCGCCGGTGCGCGGATCGGGGGCCGCCGCGTAGCGGGCCGGGTCGACGTCCGGTCCGCCGGCGAGGACGAGTCCGTCGAGGGCGTCGAGCAGGTGGCCGGCCCCGCCGGGCTGGGGCGGCAGCAGCACCGGGATCCCGCCCGCGCGGACGACGCTGTCGACGTACGTCTGGGGCACGAGCGAGGCGCGCTGGTTCCAGACCGACCAGGCGGCGGCGTCCTGGTAGCTGCTGATGCCGATGAGGGGCGGTCGGCGGTCCTCGTGGGTCACAGCCGCTCGAATCCGCGGCGCCGCTCCCAGTCGGTCACCGCCCTTTGGTAGGAGGCGAGTTCGGTGCGCCCCGCGTGGGTGTAGTGCCGGACGACGTCCTTGCCGAAGGCCTCGGTGGCGACGGCGCTGCGCTCGAAGGCGTCGACCGCGTCGCGCAGGGTGGCGGGCACCCGGGGCGCGTCGGAGGCGTAGGCGTTGCCGGTGAACTCCGGCTGGAGTTCGAGCTGTTGCTCGACGCCGTGCAGTCCGGCGGCGATCAGGGCGGCGACCGCGAGGTAGGGGTTGACGTCCCCGCCGGGGACGCGGTTCTCGAAGCGCAGCGACTGCCCGTGCCCGACGACGCGCAGGGCGCAGGTGCGGTTGTCGCGGCCCCAGGCGATGGCGGTGGGCGCGAAGCTGCCGGGGACGTAGCGCTTGTAGGAGTTGACGGTGGGGGCGAACAGCAGGGCGAAGTCGGCGAGACAGGCGAGCTGGCCGGCGAGGAAGTGCTCCATGGTGCGGGAGAAGCCGTACGGGCGGTCGCCTGCGAACACCGGGGCGCCCTGCTCGTCGCGCAGGCTCAGGTGGATGTGGCAGGAGTTGCCCTCGCGTTCGTCGTACTTCGCCATGAACGTGAGGCTGCAGCCCTCCTGGGCGGCGATCTCCTTGGCGCCGGTCTTGTAGACGGCGTGGTTGTCGCAGGTGGTGAGGGCGTCGGCGTACTTGAAGGCGATCTCGTGCTGGCCGAGGTTGCACTCGCCCTTGGCGGACTCGACGGTGAGGCCGGCGCCGGCCATGCCGTTGCGCAGGCGGCGCAGGAGCGGCTCGATGCGCCCGGTGCCGAGGATGGAGTAGTCGACGTTGTACTGGTTGGCCGGGGTGAGCCGGGTGTAGTCCTTGTCCCAGGCCTGTTCGTAGCTGTCCCGGAAGACGATGAACTCCAGCTCGGTGGCGGCCTGGGCCTGCCAGCCGTAGCCGGCCAGGCGGTCGAGCTGGCGCTGGAGGACCTGGCGCGGGGAGACGGCGACCGGGGTGCCGTCGTGCTGGACGACGTCGCACTGGACCATGACGGTGGCCGGGTGCCAGGGGACGGACCGCAGGGTGGCGAGGTCGGGGCGCAGCGTCAGGTCGCCGTAGCCGTTCTCCCAGGAGGAGACCTCGTAGCCGTCGACGGTGTTCATGTCGACGTCGACGGCCAGCAGGTAGCCGCAGCCCTCCGCGGCGCCGGTCACGACGTCGTCGAGGAAGTACTGGGCGGCGACGCGCTTGCCCTGGAGGCGGCCCTGCATGTCGGTCATGGCGAGCACGACGGTGTCGACGGACCCGTCGGCGACGAGGGTGCGCAGCTCGTCGAGGGTGAGCCGGGGGGTGGTCATCGGGTCTCCTGTTCGGTGTCCCGGGTGCCGGGGGCGGACGGGGTGCCGTGGACGTGCGGTGTGTCGAGGACGTGCGGTGTGTCGAGGCCCGACAGCGGGGACATCGCGGACGGCGCAGCGCCGACGTGCGGCCCGGTGAACCAGTTCCGGGCGGAGGCGAGCCACCAGACGCCCGCGAAGCCGACCACGACGGCCACGGCGACCGGGGTGTAGTTGAAGCTGTCGACGGTGATCGGGCTGGCGGTGGGCAGCATGAACAGGACGGTGATCACCGCCGTCCAGACGACGGCGACGACGCCGATCGGCCGGCTCCAGCGGCCCAGGTGCCAGGGGCCGCGCGGGAAGTCCTCGCCCTGGCGCAGCCGCAGGTACACCGGGATGACGTAGGAGATGTAGAGGCCGATCACGGAGATCGAGGTCACGGCCGTGTAGGCGGTGTTGTTCCAGAGCGCGGGCAGTCCGAGCAGCAGGGCGCCGCCGGTGGCCAGCCAGACCGCGTTGGTCGGGGTCTGGGTGCGCGGGGAGATGCGGTGCCAGAGCCGGGAGCCGGGCAGCGCGCCGTCGCGGGAGAAGGCGTAGATCATGCGGGAGTTGGCGGTGACGGAGGCCATGCCGCAGAAGAACTGGGCGCCGATGACGATGAGCAGCAGGAACTGGGCGCCGCCGGAGCCGATCGCGTCGATGAAGATCTGCGCGGGCGGGACCTGGGTGTCGCTGTTGAGCGCGCCGTCGTAGTCGCGGATCGCGAAGGTGATGCCGAGCAGCAGGATCCAGCCCGCCACCAGGGAGACGGTGATCGCGTTGACGATGCCGCGCGGGCCGGAGCGGGCGGCGTCCTGGGTCTCCTCGGTCATGTGCGCGGAGGCGTCGTAGCCGGTGAGGGTGTACTGGGCCATCAGCAGGCCGAGCATCGCGACGTAGAACTGGCTGTGGAAGCCGGTCCGGTTGACGAACTCGGTGAGCACGAAGGAGGCGGAGGCGTGCCGCTCGGGGAGCAGCGCGAGCGCCCCGACGATGATCGCGACGCCGACCAGGTGCCACCACACGGAGACGCTGTTGAGGACGGCGACCAGGCGCACCCCGAAGGTGTTGAGCAGGCCGTGCGCCAGCAGGATGACCGCGAAGATCTCCATGGTGTGCGCGGGGGTGGCCGCGACGCCGAAGCGCAGTTCGAGGAACGCGTTGGTGAAGAAGGCGGCGCCGTAGTCGACGCTGGCGGTCACCGCGACCTGGCCGAGGAAGTTGAACCAGCCGGTGAACCAGCTCCAGGCCGGGCCGCTGCCACGGCTGCGGGTCAGCTTCGCGGACCAGTAGTAGAGCCCGCCGGCCGTCGGGTAGCTGGAGCAGATCTCGGCCATCGCGAGGCCGACGCAGAGCGTCAGCAGGCCGACCACCGGCCAGCCCCAGATGATCAGGGCCGGGCCGCCGGTCTTCATGCCCGTCCCGTAGAGGGTCAGGCAGCCGGACAGCACCGAGACGATGGAGAAGGAGACGGCGAAGTTGGAGAAGCCCGACATCGAGCGGGCCAGCTCCTGGGTGTAGCCCAGCTCGCGGAGGCGTTGTTCGTCGGCGGAGACCGGGGATCCCTCGGCGGGAACGGGGGATTCCTCGGCGGGAGCGAGGGATCCGTCAGCGGAAACGGGGGAGGAATCCACCGGAAACACGGCGGGGCCAGGGTGGTCGGGTGAGCGTGCGTCGGTCATGGGCACCCCTGGGGGTTGAGGGTGTGCCGGGGTGCGCGCGACCACGGCGGCGTGGCGCACCCGCCCCGGCGGGTTCGACGGTCGGACGGCTCTTCAATGGTCTAAAGTCAGACCATTCGGTGGGTGAGCAGCATCGTTCCGGCTGGACGGTGGCCACGTCAAGGGCGGGACGGGAACGAGTGCGGGAGATCCGATCGCAGGTACGATTCCGGCGTGGACGTGGACGTAACACGTGAGCAGGCACGGCTCGACTGGGAGGCCGGGGCGATCTTCCGCCCGATCCGGACCGGCAACGCCTTCGAGGAGACCGTCGAACGGCTGCTCCAGGCGATCAAGCTCGGCGTCTTCCGCCCCGGCGACCGGCTGCCCGCCGAACGCGACCTCGCCGCCCGGCTCGGCGTCAGCCGCGAGACCCTGCGCGAGGCACTCCGCACGCTCCAGCAGGCCGACTGCGTCGAACCCCGCCGCGGCCGCTACGGCGGCACCTTCGTCACCTACCGGATGCCCGAACCGGACGTCGCCGACCTGCGTCGCGCCGCCCGCGACCTCGGCAGCGCCCTGGAGGACGCCCTGACCTACCGGCAGGTCCTGGAGGTCGGCGCCGCCGAGGCCGCCGCCCGGCGCCCCCTCTCCCCCGAACAGCGCGCCCACCTGGAGGACCGGCTCACCGAGCTGGACGCGGCCCCCGCCGAGCAGTACCGCCAGCTGGACTCCCGCTTCCACCTCGCCATCGGCGAGCTCACCGGCTCCCCCGCCCTCGCCGCGGCCATCGCCGAGGCCAGGATGCGCCTCAACGACCTGCTCAACGCGATCCCCATGCTGGACCGCAACATCGAGCACGCCGCCGAACAGCACCGGGCCATGGTCCACGCCATCCTCACCGGCGACGGCGCCGCCGCCCGCCGCGCCACCGAGGAACACCTCGCCGCAACGGCCTCCCTCCTCCGCGCCTTCCTGGCCTGACACCGCCCCCGGGCCGATCGGCCGTCCGGACCGGTCGGCCGTCGTGGATCAGGCTCCCAGGCGTGCCCGACTACCCGTCCGCCCCGGGCCCGGGCTCAGGGGTGCCCGGGAGACCGGGCAGGACACGCCCCAGCCCCTGCCTCTCCCCCGCCGGTCGGAGCGGCAGCGGCTCACCTCCGCGGCCCGCCGTCGACTCCGGGCCGCTGGTCGGCAGGGGCCCGAGGTCTCCGTGGACGACGGTCTCCGTGATCAGGGGGCGGTCCCAGAGGGCCAGGATCTCGTTCGCCAGGGCGATGGTCCGGCGCGGATCGCGGTCCCCGTTCACCGTGATGGCAGCCGCCGACAGGCTCTGCGGGACGGCCCCCGCGTCGAGGAGCACGCGCCAGTCCTCCGGGGTGAGTGCCACGAACTCCAGCCCGCTCAACCGGCCGACCTCCCGGGGGTCGGCGAGGGTCCCCGGGGAAGCGCTGAGGGTGCGCAGACGGGGCAGGGCGAGGACGGGGGCGCGCGCCACCCCCAGACGGGCCTCCGCGGCGGCGATCTCCTCCTCGGTCGCACCGATCGCCCCGGGTATCCGCTCGCGCAGCGTCCGCTCCAGCGCCTCCGGATCCACGGACGGAGCCGACCGCACCCCGGGCACCGGCTCGGGCCGGCGCCGCCACGGCTCCGGCACGGCACCCTCCGCCCGCACCAGAACCCTCGGATGGGCGTTGCCCGGACCTGAACCGGCCGCAGGCCCCAGATCGAACAGGCGCAGCACCGCCCTCCCCTCCGGTGCGATCTCCACCGTGAAGGCGACGCCACCCGAACCCGTGTCAGGGACCACGGCCCGCACTCGCCGGATCGCGTCATGCTGCGCCTGGTAGTCCGACAGCAGACTGGCACGCCCGGGCTCCGGACTCCGCCACTTCAACGGCACGGTGGACGAACCGCGACCGATCACCCCCGCCACGTACCCGCCCGGTGCGGCGAGCTTCTCCGCGTGGGCGGACCGGAGGAGCCGCAGCAGCGGCTCCCAGGTGGCGAAGTCGTTCAACGCGGACAACGGGGACCTCCTGATCCGGTGATCATGACGACCACGATGATGACCGCCGGCACCGACAGACGGCCTCAGCCGGCGGCGCTCGCCCGGCCGTCGCGCGCGAGCTCGACCGCGTAGCGCGAGGCGGCCTCCGCGAGGAGGTGGGTCATCCGGCGCGGCGGGACTCCGACGTGGTCGGCGACGGCGCGGTCGGCAGCGGTGAGGTCGCCGCCGAGGAGTTCGCAGGTGATCACCAGGGTGTTGTCCGGGAGCATGTGGAGGCGGGCCATCCGTTGCTGGACCTCCTCCATGCCCTCGCTCGCCAGTACGTCCCGCAGTTCCTCGATCAGCGGAGCCAGCCACCGGGCGCGCAGGGCGTACTCGCCGCGGTCGGCGAAGGTCGGGTGGAGCGCGGCGAGCAGGTCGGCCGGGTACTCCTCGACGGGCTCGGCGAACTGCGGGTGGTCCTTGGCGAATTCCTCCCAGTCGACCTCCAGTCCGCTGATCTGCTCCGGGAGGACCGGCCGGCGCGACCAGGACTCGTCGGACTGGGTGAAGACCTGCCGCAGCAGCGCGTAAGGAACCTCGGCGGTGCGGGAGAGCAGGACCGCGTCGTAGAGGTCCTTGCCCTGGGGGTGGTTGTCGGACACCAGCCACAGGAGCTTCCACGCGAGGGAGAGCTCCGGCGTCGCGCCGAGCAGCGGTCCGGTGACGCCCGGGAGCCGGTAGGACTGCGGTGCGACGGGCAGGTGCTCGGTGAAGACGAAGTCGAGTTGGACGCTCCCGCCCGGGACACCCGGCACCGACCACGGCAGCACGAGCCTGCGCCCGGGGATCCTGCTGTACGTCCAGATCTCGTCGCTGAGCGCCTGGTCCGCGTGCAGCCTCACCTCGCCCGAGAGGCGTTCGGCGGCGGTGGCGAGTTCGCCGAGCATGCGCTCCGTGCGCTCGTCCTCCAGTTGCCAGTCCACCGGGCGGACCACGAAGTCCAGGTCACCGGGCTCACGGGCCTGTTCGCCGTACCAGGCCCGCAGCAGGACGCTTCCGCGCAGCACCAGGTGTTCGGCCCACGGCGAGCCGGCGACGGCGGACAGCACGGTGTCGAGCGCCTCGCGCCGCGCGGTGAGCCAGCGTTCGGCGAGCCCGGGGTCGGCGAACGCTGGCTCGCTGGGCCGGAGGGCGCGGGCGTACCCGGCGAGGGCGGGGTCGAAGACCGGCTGCTGGGTCACCGTCTCGTCGTCGATCGGGCGGAGGCTCCTGGGCAGCTCCCGGTCCACCCGGACGTCCTCCGACGGCGGCTGCTTGGGCAGCAGGACCCCCCGCCAGGGGCCGTATCGCAGGTCCTCCCATGCCACGGGCGCATCGGGTCGGGGCTGGGACTGGGACTGGTCCTCGGTCATGTCGACTCTCCTGCTCCGTACGGCCGGGCGCTGTGCCCGGGCTCGGTGATCCATCCCGCGTCCAGGGTCTCGTCACTGTCGACGACGACGAACTCGCTCTCCACCGAGGCCACTTCGCGACCGTCGGCGGCGAGGTCCCGCAGCAGCGCGTCCAACCGGCGGCCCGCGGTGTCCAGGCCGACCAGGCGGCACCGCTGGGTCACGAACCACTCGCGCCGGCCGTCCTCGCGCGTCCGGCGCGGGTTGCGCGACAGGTGCGCGCCGTGCCGGACGGCCAGTGCGGTGAGCTCGGCGAAGCGGGCGGAGTCGGCCGCCGGGATCCCAGCCGGCAGCAACAGCTTGACGTGGTGCTCGAAGTAGCGCCCGGCCCCGTGCGAGGCGGCGTCCTCGTCCGAGGCCGGGACACCCTCCGCCCACGGCGTGGCCTCGATCTTCGCCCGCAGAACGGTGAATCCGGCCCGCTCGGCCCGGCCCCGGACCCGGGCGGTCAGGACGGCGACCTCCTCCAGCGTGCCGTCGGCGCGCAGGGTGAGCATCGGCTGCGAGGGCGACGTACCGCGCTCCAGCAGGATGTGGGTGAACTTCAGTCCGTGACCGTCGGCCCACGCGGCCAGTGCGTCGGCCGCGCCGGGCCCGACGGTCAGGTGCACCTCGAAGCCTCCCCGGACGGTGGGGGGAGCGGGCCGCGCGGGCCGGTCGTCAAGGTGCTGGTCAGGGTGGATGGCGAGCATGGGGATCATCCTGCCAAGCGCCTCTGACAACGGCCCGCGCTGGTCACGGGCGGTGAGTCCGGGGACGGCCTCCGTGGCCGTCGTCGGCGTCGGCCGGGCGGGTCAGGCCCAGGGTGGGACGCCCGTGCCCTCCGCCCAGCGGGCGAGGGAGCGGCGGTCGACGGCGCGGATGCCGACCTGTGCGCAGAATGCGGCGGCGGCCTTGGTGAACGAGCTGGTCGTCACCACGGCGGCCAGGTCGCAGCGGTGCACGTCGCGGTAGGTGCCGTTGACGCGCTGGACGTCCTGGGAGCCGACGAACGTCCGCGGTCCGTAGCGCTTGGCCTGGATCAGGATCCGCTGTCCGGTGGGGGTGGTGGCCAGCACGTCCGCCGCGAGGTCCCCGGCTCCGCCGACCACCGAGACCTTGGTGCAGCCGTCCCGCCGGCACAGGTCGGCCAGCGCGTGCTCGAACGCCTTCGGGCTCATCGCCAGGAACGGCCCGATGTGCCGCAGTTGGGCCGCCCGCGTGTCCAGCTCGCGCTGCCGCGCCCGGACGCGCGTACGCAGCACGGCGACGCCCGCCCCCGCGCCCGCGAGGAGGAGCAGGGCCACCAGCAGCAGGTGCTGGGCCAGCCAGCGCACCGCCACCGAGAGCAGCACGAGGACGATCACGGCCGCCACGCCCAGCAGCACCGCGTTGTCCCGCGCCTGCCGCAGCCGACGCGCCCGGCGCGCAGCGGTCGACCGGCGTCGCCGGACAGGTCCACGGGCCACGGCATCCCCCTTCGCGCCACAGTGTTCGTGCGAGCGTAGGGTCCACCGGCACCCGGCCGCCTGCGATCTCGGTGAATTCCGCCGAGCGCGGTACCGAGTTGACCGGATCCGGGCGGCCGGCGACCGGAGAGCTGCGCGTTCCGGGCCAGGTGGCAGAGCGGCAACGGCAGCGACAGCGGGTAGTCACGGATCGGCAACTGCCGGCTTCCGGACGCGCCCGGAGGGCTATGCTCCGCGTTGCTGACGGTGCATCACAACGCCCGAGGGGGCCGCAAATGACGTCGGACCAGGACTCACCAACCGGCCCCGGGGGGCCGACCCGCTTCGTCACCTTCTTCACCACACTGCCGGGCATCATCACCGCGGCCGCGGCTCTGGTGACGGCGATCGGCGGGGCCTTCTACGGTGGCACCCAAGCCGCCACGCCGAGCCCGACGGTGACGGTGACGCAGACCGAGTGGAGGTCGCCCTCTCCCGCTCCCCCGACGGCCCCGGTGCCTCCGGTGCCCTCGGTCTCCGACACCGCCACCGTGTCACCCGTGTCACCCGGGCCGACCGGCGCCGCCGGGGCACTGCGCGGGTCGTACAGCTTCCAACTCCCCGCGCTCTACTACGCACCGCTGGGGCCCCAGAAGCCCACGCAGCCCGACATCGTCGGCGCCACCAACTCCAGCGGGGACATCTCGTGGAAGGCGGACCAGGGAGGGCAGCAGATCGAAGCCGGCACGTCGGAGAGGATGCTCGCCCTGCCGAACGGGAGCACGCCGACCTACCAGGCCTGCTCCACGGGGACCCAGTTCATCACCGGTGCGCCCAGCACGCCCGGGTCCGTCTTCTGCATCCTCGAACGGCCGGGACTGATCGCGGGCGTCCAGGTGACGTCCGTCAACGAGAACTCGCCGACCTACGTCACCCTCCAGGTGAGCGTGTGGCAGGGGCCCTGATCCGGCGCGTCGTGTCCGCGTCGGAGCCCCGGCGCCGGGGCCTGCGCGTCCACCACTTCGGGACCGCCGACCAGTAGCCGTGGCGGTAGCGGTAGCGGTAGCGGTAGCGGTGGACGCGCAGGCGGGTGGGGGTTGCTACTTCTGCCAGCCGATGGTCTCGGGCAGCGGGCTGTAGAAGATGGTGGCGCCGACGTTGGCGAGGCCCTTCTTGATGCCGTAGGTGGAGGGGCCGCTGTAGAGCGGCAGGAAGGCGTACTGCTGGAGGGCCTTCTGCTCGACCTTGTTGACGGCCTCGATCTGCTGCCCGAGGTCGGCGATCTGGCCGGTGGCGCGGATCTCCTGGTCCAGCTCGGGGGTGCCGGCGCCGGTGATGTTGGAGTCGCGGTCCGAGCAGTAGAAGTCGCACAGGTTGCGGGCGCCGAAGGGGTCGGTCGAGCGGTTGCCGGAGATGAACAGGTCGAAGCGGCGCTCGCTGAGCACCTTGGAGAAGTCGTTCGAGGAGACCTTGTTGATGTCCAGCTTCACGCCGACGCTCTTGAGCATCGCGGTGAGCGCGGAGGCGGTGGCCTTCTCGATCGGGTCGTCGCCGAGCAGGGTGTAGCCGAGTGCGAGCTGCTTGCCGTCCTTGGTGCGGATGCCGTCCGGACCGGGCGTCCAGCCGGCCGCGTCCAGGGTCTTCCGGGCCTCGTCCGGGGCGTACTTCAACACGGCGGCGACGTTGTCCTGGTAGCCCTGCTGGAAGCTGAAGAGCACGGCGGATCCGGGCAGCGGCTCGGTGTAGTCCAGGCCCTGGAACTGGATCTTCGCTATCTGCGGGCGGTCGATGCTCTCCTGCACCGCCTTGCGGACCTGGAGGTCACCGAGGAGCGGGGACTTGGTGTTGAGGTACAGCGAGTACTCGAAGGGGCTGCCGCCGCTGCGGATCTCGGCGTCCTTGACGGCCTTCACCTGCTTGAGGTTCTCCGCGTCCACGGCGGAGGTGTAGTCGAGTTCGCCGTTCTTGAAGGCGTTGATCGAGGCGCCGCTCTCCAGGTTGACGTAGACCCGCTTGTCCAGCTTGCCCTTCCTGCCCCACCAGTTGGGGTTGCGCACGAAGGTGATGTTGCCGGAGTGGGCGTCCCAGGTGCCGACGGTGTACGGTCCGGTGCCCCACTCGGGGTGGGCCGTCTTGACGTACGCCTTGTTGAAGTTGTCGACGGTGGCGGCCTCGGGGTGCAGGAAGGTGGTGAACAGCGCCGACCAGGAGGGGTTGACGCCCTTGAAGGCGATGACCGCCTGCTTGTCGTCCGCGCCCCGGGTGACGGAGGTGATGCGGTCGTAGCCGTCGGTGGAGTTGGCCGCGTAGTCCTTGTTCGAGCCGTTGTTGGCCTTCCAGGTGGCCTCGATGGCCCGCCAGTCGATGGGGGTCCCGTCGTTGAACACGGCCTTGGGGTTGAGGGTGATGACGACCTTCTGGTCGCCGCCCTCGACGGAGACCTTCACGTCGCTGTAGTAGTCCGGGTTGTACTGGACCTCGCCGGTGGGCGAGTAGGTGATGGCGTCGGCGTTGTACCAGGACCAGATCCGCACGGAGTTCAGGGTCCCGTTGACGTTGAAGGGGTTGCCCTGCTCGTCGAAGGTGCCCGCGGTGGTGTAGGTGCCGCCGTCCTTGACGTTGTCGTACGGCTGCGGGTTGTAGTCGGTGACCGAGGACGCGACCTTGGCGGCGTTCTTGGCGTTCTGCCCGGCGCCTCCGGCGGAGGAGGAACCACCGGAGGAGGACGAGGAGGAGCACGCGGTGGCCGCGACCGTGACGGCCGCGACGAGCGCGAGGGGCAGAGCGAGCTTCCGACGCATGGGATGTCCTTGTGGGAATCGGTGGGATCGGTGGGATCGGTGAACAGGGGAAGGGGCGGGTGCTGCCGGTGCGGGGTCAGACCGCGTGGCAGGCGTACTGGTGGTCGGAGCCGTCCGGGGCGGCGGCGGTCGCCGGCCGCTCGGTGCGGCAGCGGGTCCGTACGGCCTCGTCGGCCTCCCGGTACAGCGGGCAGCGGTCGACGAACACGCAGCCCTCCGGGAGGCGGGTGGCACTGGGCTGCTCGCCCGCGAGGACGATGCGCTCGCGGTGGCGCTCGCGTGCCGGGTCGGGCACCGGGATCGCCGACAGCAGGGCCTTGGTGTACGGGTGCCGGGGCCGGGCGAAGATCTCCTCGGTGGCGCCGGACTCGACGATGTGCCCGAGGTACATCACCGCGATGCGGTCGGAGACGTAGCGCACCACGGCCAGGTCGTGGGCCACCAGCAGGTAGGCCAGTCCCAGTTCGCGCTTGAGCCGGGCGAGCAGGTTGATGATCTCGGCCTGCACGGAGACGTCCAGCGCGGACAGCGGCTCGTCCAGGGCCAGCAGCTTCGGCTCCCGGGCCAGGGCACGGGCGATGCCGACGCGCTGGCGCTGGCCGCCGGACAGGGCGGCGGGGAAGCGGTCGCCCATGGCGCGGTCCAGGCCCACCACGTCCAGCAGCCGGGTGACCCGGGAGCGGATGGCCGCCCGGTCGGCGCCGGCGGCCTGGAGCGGTTCGGCCAGCAGGTCGAAGACGGTCAGGCGGGGGTCGAGGGCGTCCGTCGGGTCCTGGAGGACGATCTGGACGTCGCGCCGCAGCTCGCGCACCTGGACCGCAGAGTGGAGGGTGGCGACGTCGGTGCCGGCCACCTCGATGCGGCCGCCCTCGGGGGCGCGCAGCCGCAGCACCTCGCGCAGGGTGGTGGTCTTGCCACTGCCGGACTCCCCCACCAGGGCCAGGGTCTCGCCCGCGCGCACCTCGAAGCTGACGTGGTTGACGGCGTGCAGGGTGCCCACCCGGCGCTTGAGGAGGGCGCCCTTGGTGACGGGGAACGTCTTGACCAGGTCCTCCACCCGCAGGACCACCTCGCCGACGGTCCGCTCCCCGGCACCGGCCGGCGGTACGGGGGCGGCCTCCCCGGCCGGGTCGAGGGTTCCGTCGGCGATCTCCTGCGCGCGGTGGCAGGCGACACGGCTGTGCTGCTGCCCGCTCGCGGTGGTCGGGCCAGGGGTGGTAAGGCCGGGGGCGGTCAGGACCGGTTCGGTGGTCCGGCACACGTCCTGGGCGACCGCGCAGCGGGGCGCGAAGGGGCAGCCGCCGGGCAGGCCGACCAGGGACGGCGGCTCCCCGCCGACCGGGATCAGGGGCCGTTCGACGCCGCTGTCCACAGTGGGGACGCTGGCCAGCAGGCGGGCGGTGTACGGCATCGTGGGGCGGCGGAAGAGCTCGTCGACGCTCGCGTGCTCGACGATCCGCCCCGCGTACATGACGGCGACCTCGTCGGCGTGGCCCGCCACCACGCCCAGGTCGTGGGTGATCAGGACGAGGCCGGCGCCGGTCTCGCGCTGGGCCAGGCGCAGCACGTCCAGGATCTGGGCCTGGACGGTGACGTCGAGTGCCGTGGTGGGTTCGTCGGCGACGAGGACCGAGGGCTTGTTGGCGATGGCCAGGGCGATGACGACGCGTTGGCGCATGCCGCCGGAGAACTCGTGCGGGAAGGACTTGGCGCGTTCGCGCGGGTCGGGGATACCGACCAGGTCGAGCAGTTCCACCGCCTGCTCCCACGCGTCCTGCTTCGTGAGGTCCCGGTGCACGCGCAGGGCCTGGGAGAGCAGCCGGCCGACGCTGTAGATGGGCGTGAGCGCGGACATCGGGTCCTGGAAGACCATGCCGATGTCCTTGCCGCGCACCCGGGAGAGGGCCTTGTCGTCCATCGCCGCGAGGTCGCGGCCACCCAGCAGGATCCGGCCGCCGAGGCGCGCGGTGGGCGGAAGCAGGCCCATGACGGCGAGGGCGGTGGCGGACTTGCCCGAGCCGGACTCGCCGACGATGCCCAGGGTGCGCCCGGGCAGCAGGTCGAAGTCGATGCCGCGCACGGCCTCCACCGGGCCGGCCTCGGAGGGGAAGGAGACGCGCAGGTCGCGTACGGAGAGGACGGGGGCGGGCACGGGTGCGGGCGCGGGGGCGGGTGTCGGATCGGCCGTCGGGGCGGCCGCGGGAGCCGCTGCGGGCCCGGTACGGCGGGCGGGTGCGAAGGTCATCGTCGGGCTCCTGCCGCGCCGGTGGTGGACGTGGGGTCGAGGGCGTCGCGCAGGCCGTCGCCGACGAAGGTCATCGAGACGGTGAGCAGGACGGTCAGCCCGGCGGGGAAGGCGAAGAGCCAGGGAGCGCTGGTGATGGTGCCCGCGCCGTCGGCGAGCATCGTGCCCAGCGACACGTCCGGGGTCTGCACGCCGAAGCCGAGGAACGACAGGGCGGTCTCGCTGAGCACGGTGGAGACCACGCCCAGGGTGAGGTTGACGATGAGCAGGGAGCCCAGGTTCGGGATGATGTGGCGCAGCACGATGCGCAGGGGGCGCACGCCCATGTACTCGGCGGCGCGCACGTAGTCGCGCTCGCGCAGGGACGTCGACACCGACCAGACCACGCGCGCGGTGGACATCCAGCCGAACACCGTCAGGACCAGGATGAGGACCCGCCAGTCGCCCGCCAGCCGGTGCGAGACCAGGGCGAGGACGAGGAAGGAGGGCACGATGAGCAGGAAGTGGATGACGGCGAGGGTGGCCTTCTCCACCCGGCCGCCGAGGTAGGCCGCGCCCGCGCCCACGACCGCGGCGATGGCGACGGTCAGCACGGACACGCTCACCGCGATCACCAGCGAGCGCTGGAGGCCGTGCACGACGGCGGCGTAGACGTCGTTGCCGCCCTGGTTGGTGCCGAACCAGTGCTCGGCGCTGGGGGCCTGGGTCAGTGCCGAGAAGTCGGCGTCGGCGTAGCCGTACGGGGTGAGGAGGTCGCCGAGCGCGCTGAACAGCACCAGCAGCAGGAAGATCACCACGCCGGCGACGGCGGGCCGGTTGCGCAGGAAGCGCCGCAGGTAGAGGCGGCGCCGGCCCAGGTAGCGCCCGTCGTGCACGTCGGGCACGTCGGGCACGTCGGGCCTGCCGGTGGCGGGTGCGGCTGCCGTGGCGAGCGCGCCCTCGGAGGTCGCGTCGGGGCTCACGGGGACGGCCATCTCAGTTCACCCGCACTCTCGGGTCGAGGAGGACGGTGGCGATGTCCGCGAGGATCGCGCCGACCGCGGTCAGGGCGGCGGCGAAGGCGGCGGTCGCCACCGTGCCGTGCACGTCGTTCTTGCTGATGGTCTGGATGAAGTACTGGCCCATGCCGTTCCAGCCGAAGATCGTCTCCGTGAGGACCGCGCCGGTGAAGACCGCCGGGATGCTGAACGCCACGGACTGGGCGGTGGGGATCAGTGCGGTGCGCAGGGCGTGCCGGCGGATCGCCTGGGCGCGGGTGAGCCCGGTGGCCCGGGCGGTGCGCACGAAGTCGGAGCCGATGACGTCCAGCAGCAGGGAGCGCTGGGTGAGGTGGTAGCCCACGTACCCCGTCAGGGTGAGCGTCAGCGTCGGCAGGATCAGGTGCAGCAGCCGGTCACCGAGCGTCGCCCAGAACCCTTCCACGTCGGGCGAGTTCTCCCCCGCGACGTACAGGAAGTGCCAGCCGGCCTGCTCGTTCAGCCGGATGGCCAGCAGCACCAGTGCGAGGGCGGCGATGGACACCGGGACGTTGAACAGCGCCATGGACACGGCCTGGGCCGCCCGGTCCCGCCAGCCGTACTGGCGCGAGGCGGTGTGGACCGCGAGCGCGACACCGACGACGACCGACAGGACCGTCGCACCGATCACCAACTCGGCGCTGACCAGGGAGCGGTAGCCGATCTCCCCGTTCACCTCGACCCCGACCGGGGAACGGCCCCAGTCGAAGTGCAGGACCACGCCGGTCAGCCAGTCCCACCAGCGGTGGAGCAGCGGTTCGTGCGGGTCGAGGTTGTACGGGGCCAGGGCCCGGGACAGCTGCTCCTCGGTGCGGACCGGGCGCAGTTCCTTGAAGTTCGAGCGCGGGTCGAGGAACCAACTGGCCAGGAAGTAGGTGGCGTTGGTGGCCACGGCGATCACCAGGAGCCAGCCCGCCGCTCTGCGGGTCACGTACCGGAGCACGGAGCGCACCTCCCCACCAGGTGCGGCGGAAGCGCCTGGGGGACGTCGGGTCTGAGGGAGGTGCGCATGGCGGCAGAACTTCCTGGAGCTGGGAGTCGGACGGAGTCGGACGGCACGGTCGTGCGGATCCGAGTCTGTGTACGACTGGTGTCGTAGCGCCAGTGACCAGGGGACATGGACATGAGAACGAAACACCCCCGCAGCAGAGGGGCATCGCGCCCCATCGTCCGTTCACATTCGCGGGGGTCGGGGGGCTCGGGGGGCTGGGGTGCCCACCCGGATCAGGCGGTGGCGACGATAGCCCGGGTGACGGCCGTGACGGTCGGGGTCGGGCGGCCGGGGAGTCGGGCCACCAGGATCCGGCGGATCTCGGGCGGGGCGCCTTCGACGCGCAGCAGGCTCACCCCGGACGGCAGCAGCGGCGCGAGCCGGGCGGGCACCGTCGTCACCCCGAAGCCGCCGGCGACCAGGTGGAGTTTCGTCAGCCAGTCGCGCGCGGAGTGGACGATGCGCGGCCGGCCGGGCAGGCCGGGCCAGACGCCGAGCAGCGGCTCGGAGCCGGACGCGGGAGTGGCGATCCACCGGGCGTCGAGCAGTTCGTCGACGTGCACCGCGGTGCGGCCGGCGAACCCTCCGGTCGAAGGCGCCGCGAGGAGCAGCTCGGTGTCCGCGACGGTCTCGACGTGCAGGCGCGGCGACTCGCCGTCCAAGGGGCGGTGGGGCGGGCGGGAGGACAGCACGGCGAGGTCGATCGAGCCCGCGCGCAGGGCCCGGACCAGGGCGGGCGTGGCGCCCTCGGTGGTCGTGACCGTGATCTGCGGGTCGGTTGCCGCGAGGCGGGCGAGCGCAAGGGGCAGGAGGCCCGCGCCCGCGCTCAGGAACAGTCCGAGTCGCAGCAGTTCGGCCTGCGGGGCGGTGCCGGTGAGGTCGCGCTCGGCCGCGGCCAGGCTGTCCAGGATCGTCCGGGCGTGGCGCAGCAGGGTCAGGCCCGCGGGAGTGAGCCGCACTCCGTCGGGGCGGCGTTCGAACAGGGCGGTGCCCGCGCTCCGTTCGAGGGAGGCGGCCTGGCGTGAGACCGCCGACTGGGTGTAGCCGAGCCGGGTGGCGGCCGCGGTGAAGCTGCCGGACTCCGCGATCTGTCGCAGGACCCGCAGGCCGGTACTGGAGACGTCCATGCCGCATACGCATACCACACGTGCTCGATCGTCGCTTCCCGCATGCCCGCCGGGCTCCTAGGGTCGATCACGACGAGCACGGACGGAGACGTCCGAAGACAAAGGCGTCCGAAGACGAAGGCGTCCGCAGACGAAGACGACCATGGAGGCTCACACGTGCGAGCAGCAGTCCTGACGCGGTTCGGTGCCCCGCTCACGGTGCGGGAGGTGCCCGACCCCGAGGCCGGCGGCGGCGAGGTGGTGGTCCGGGTGCTCGCCGCCTGCGTGGCCCCGTACGCGGCCGAGGTGTTCGGCGGCGAGCGGAAGTACCCCCTCGTGCCTCCCGTCGTGCCCGGCATCGGCGGCGTGGCACGCGTCGTCCAGGTGGGCCCGGACGCCACCCGGCTGCGGGTCGGCGACCTGGTGTGGTGCGACTGCACGGTGCGCTCCCGGGACGACGCCCTGACGCCCGACATCACCCTCCAGGGCTGGAGCTCGCGCGGCGAGGGCGGCGCGCGGCTCGCCCGGTACCTGCACGACGGGTCCTTCGCCGAGCTCATGCGGGTCCCGACGGAGAACGTGTACCCGCTGCCCCCGGCGGCCGGGGACGACCCGGCCCGCTGGGCCGCGCTCGGCGTGCACGTCATCCCGTACGGCGGGCTGCTGGCCGGCGGGCTCGCGGCCGGTGAGACGCTGCTCGTCAGCGGGGCGACCGGCAACCTCGGCAGCAGCGCGGTCGCGCTCGCGCTGGCGATGGGGGCGGGCCGGGTGGTCGCCCCCGGCCGCAACCGGGCCGCGCTCGACCTCCTCGCCGACCGGTTCGGCCCCCGGGTGCGCCCCGTCCCGCTCACCGGGGACGAGGCCGACGACCGCGCGGCGATGGCCGCGGCGGGCGACGGCCCGATCGACATGGTGCTCGACCTGCTGCCGCCGAGCGCACCCAGCTCGGTCGCGCACACGGCGGCCATGACCGTGCGCGAGTACGGGCGCGTGGTCCTCATGGGCGGTGTCGGCATGCTCGGCGGCGACGACCTCGCCCTCCCCTACCCGTGGCTCATGCGCAACTCGGTCACCGTGCGCGGCCAGTGGATGTACCCGCGCACGGCGAACGTCGGCATCATCCGGCTGCTCGCCTCGGGCGCCCTGGACCTCGCCCCCGAACGGGTCCGGTCGTTCGGCCTCGACGCGGTCAACGAGGCCGTCGCGTACGCCGCCTCGCACGGCGGCCCGTTCGAGCGCACCGTCCTCGTCCCGTCGGCGCGCTGACGGGTGTCGTGGGCCGGTGGCGACGGCACGGGGGGCGGTCCGTAACCGGCGGGACCGCCCCCGCGCCGTCAGCGTCGGCGTCCGTCCGCTCTCCGTCCGCTCTCCGTCCGCTCAGGCGGCGCCGAGCAGGGACGCCAGGGCGGCGGCCGTCTCGGGGTGCCGGCCGAGGAGCGCCGAGCCCGCCGGGGTCTGCGGCGCCGTCCAGGACCCGTCGCAGCCCAGGAGGGCGGCGAGCGCGTCGCAACCGGCGGGGTGCGCTGCGAGCAGGGCGGAGCCCCGTCCGGCGGTGCCGCCGCCGGGCCGGACCGGCTGGGGCGCCGGTGCGAGCCACGGCGGCACCCAGGTGTCCAGTTCGGCGAGCCGACCGGGGAAGATGCGTCCGGCTTCCTTGGTGAGCTTCGGGGCGAGCTCGGCGCCGCCGCTGCGCAGGGTGGTGATCAGGGTCGGCAGCCAGGGCAGCAGGACCGGGTCGGGCAGGCGGGCGAAGGCGTGCGAGACCGCCTCGACGACGAGGTCGACCAGGCTGGGCACCGGCTCCAGCGCGTGGAGCAGCCCGCTGAGGTAGCGCGGGTAGGCGGGCAGCAGGAGCGGATTGCCGAGCAGTTCGTCGCAGCGCTCGCGCAGGTCCTGGCGGGTGAGGTGGCCGAGGTGGACCCGCGCGGCCCACAGCAGGGCGCGCTTGGCCTGGTCCTGCGGGTCGGACCGGGCGACGGCGAGTTCGAGTTGGGCGCGGTCCCCGCCCAGGGACAGGGCCAGGCCCTCCATGCTGAACAGGAAGCTCAGCATGGCCGCGACCTGGCGCACCGTCGCCGTCTCGTCGGTGAACGCGGTGGGGAGCAGGGCGCAGTAGTGGGCGTACCCGGCCTCGGCGAACCGCTCGATCCACCGGGGCAGGACCGGCTCACCGGTGCGGTAGAACGCCAGCAGCCTCCGGACCCGGCGCAGCACCTCGGGGGCGCCGTCGACGCTGCGCTCGGTGGTCAGCACCTGGAGGGCGCGGGCGCCGAGTTCGTCGGCGAGCCGCCGGCTGCCGAGGTACAGGGTGGCGTCCTCCACAGTCCGCAGGACGACGGCGGCATTGGCCTGCGGGGCGTTGGCCTCCCGGCGCAGGCGCTGTTCGAGGACCTGTTCGAGCGTGACGCCTTCGTAGCCGAGCTCGATCAGGGCGCGCTGGTGGGTGCCGAGCGAGAGGTCCCAGGACTCCTGCTTGGGTTCGTCGCCGAGGGTGCGCTCGCCCATGATCGGGCGGGCGGCGTCGGGGATCAGGTGGCGCAGCATCCAGAGCACGTCGGAGCAGGGGCGCAGGTCGGGCTGGGACTTGATGTCCAGCAGCGCGCGCTTGACGCCGCGGGCCTGGAGGTTGAGGCCGAGCGGGGCGAGGCGGTCGTGGACGTCGCGGGCCAGCGGGGGCAGCGACTCGTAGCCGACCTGGCCGATCCGGTCGCCGCCCATCATGATCTCGACCAGGCGCCGGACGTCGCGCCGGCCGGGCACGGTCTCCTTCTCGATGCAGGTGACGGCCGCGTCCTGGAAGTCGTACGGGGTCGGGCGGGCGCGGTCGCGCATGCCCGCGAGGAGGATGGACGTCTCGTACACGGCGATGGCGTCGGCGGTGGAGGCGAGGTAGCCGTTGCGGCGGGCCGCTCGCACGATCTCCACGGACCAGCCGAGCAGTTCCTCCTGGTCCAACTGGTCGAGGGCGGGCGGTCGTTGCAGGAATCCGGCCAGCTTGTCGGTGCTGTCGCCGTCCGCGGCGGGGGCGGCGGCGACCGCCTTGCGGGCGCGGGTGGCCTTCGCCCCGGCACCGGCCTGGCCCTTGAGCCGGTAGGGCTGGACCCGGGTGCGCTTGAGGTTCTTCTCCCACTGGGCGGCGGCGATCGACACCGACCCGCCTTCGAGGCCGAACTGCCTCTCGATGGCGGTGTGACTGGAGGGGATCAGGCCGTACTGCCACTCGGTGGCGGTGCGCGGGGGCACGGCGAAGGTGTCGGTGCCGTGGAGGCCGAACTCCTCGACCCGGCTGGCGGCGTGGAAGGCGCCGCAGACGTAGACGCTCTGCGCCGGGTCGGCGCCGGTGGCGGCCAGGTGCTCGCGGATGCGGGTCCACATGTACCGCTCGCGGTCCTCGTCCACCCGCACACGGCCCGGATCTCCGGGCGCCAGGCGGCGGAAGAGGCTGCCGATCAGGAACATGACCTGCCGGTAGGTGTCGTGGTCGGCGTCGCCGAGCGGCCCCTCGACGTACTGGTGCCACCACTCCGACCAGTGCCGCACCTTGCCGTGGCGCAGCAGGTGCCGTTCGAGGTCGGCGAAGCGGGGCCGCAGGTCGCCCAGTTCGACGCCGACCGCGTCGCCGTGCAGTGCGGCCTCCTGGGAGGCAGCCGCGCCCACGTCGGCCTGGGCGGCGGCGGCCGCCGCGGCCTCGGCGGCGTCCGAGCCGTCCACGCTGTCCGGGGCGTCCGGGCGGGGCTGCCACTGGAAGACGTGGTCCGAGGACCGGTCGACGAGGACCAGGTCCACGCCGGGCGTCTCCAACGCGTACGCGATGGCCTGGTACTCGGCGGAGGCCTCGGTGATCGGCGCGACCACGGACAGCGGCGCCCAGTCGGCGGGGAACCCGTCGATCCGGGTGGCGAAGGCCTGGACGGCCACCGGCAGGCGGCAGTTGCGCAGCTCGGTGAGCAACGGGGCCATGTCCTCGCACAGTTCGAGGAAGACCGTCCTCGGCTGCCGGGCACGCAGGTGGCGGGCCATGGCGGTGGCGGAGGCCGGCGAGTGGTGGCAGACCGGGAAGATCTCCAGCGGCTCGCGCAGGGCACGCTCGACGTCGCTCACGAGGCCGCGGAGGATGCCGTCCAGGGCGCCCGGGCCGTCGGCGAACTCGGCGGCAGCCGCGTCGAGTTGGCTCCGCAGCGCGCTGAACGTGTCGGGGCCGGGGTGCCCGCCGGTGGCGGGCACCCGGGTGCTGGCGCGGCTCATGCGAGCGCCTTGAGGGTGTCCAGGCCGGCGGCGAGGAACTGCGGCCACTCGCCGCCCTCCTGCTCACTGCGCTGGTGGACGGTGTTGGCCAGGTACTTGGTGAGGATGCTGGTGTCCTCGGGCGCGCGACGGCTGAGCGAGGCGACCAGGGAGGAGCCGAGGGCGTGGGCGGTGAGCGCGCGCTCGCCGAAGAAGTTGCTGTGCAGGATGGCGTCCTCCAGTACGCCGATCTGCTCGGCGGTGGACAGGGCCGACTCCAGCCGCTCGTCGTCGCTGCCCGCCGCCGTCGCGACGGCGCGCAGGTCCTCGAAGGAGCGCAGCAGTACGTCCAGCAGGGTGGGCGGCACGTCCAGTTCGATCTGGTGGCGGCGCAGCAGCTCCTCGGTGCGGAAGCGGACGATCTCCGCCTCGCTCCGCTTGTCCGTCACCACCGGGATCTGGACGAAGTTGAAGCGCCGCTTGAGCGCCGACGACAGGTCATTGACGCCGCGGTCGCGGCTGTTGGCGGTGGCGATCACCGCGAAGCCGGGCTTGGCGAACACCGTGCCGTCCTCGCCCTTCAACTCGGGCACCGACACGTACTTCTCGGAGAGGATGGAGATCAGCGCGTCCTGGACGTCGCTGGTGGAGCGGGTGAGCTCCTCGAAGCGTCCGATCGTGCCGGTCTCCATCGCGGTCATGATCGGCGAGGGGATCATGGACGCGCGCGACTGGCCCTTGGCGATCACCATGGACACGTTCCACGAGTACTTGATGTGGTCCTCGGTGGTGCCGGCGGTACCCTGCACGACCTGGGTGGAGTTGCGGCACACGGCGGCGGCCAGCAGCTCGGCGAGCCAGCTCTTGCCGGTGCCGGGGTCGCCGAGCAGCAGCAGGCCGCGGTCGGAGGCGAGCGTGACGATCGCCCGCTCGACCACGCTGCGCTCGCCGAACCACTTCTGGGCCACCTCGCGCTCCATGCCGTCGGAGGGCTCGGAGCCGAGGACGAAGGTGCGGATCATCTTCGGGGACAGCCGCCACGTGGACGGCTTCGGGCCGGAGTCGACCGACTCCAGGTAGTCCAGCTCATCGGCGTACTTGGTCTCGGCGGGGGCGCGGAGCATGTCGGACATCGGGCAGGAGCCTTTCTGCGGCGTGGGAATGGGGGATGAACGGGTGCGGCGCGGTGCGGCGCTCAGGTCAGGAACGTCTTGAGCTCGTGGACCAGCTTGTTGATGTGGCCGGAGAGCACCGGGGTGCCCTGGTCCTTGAACCGCTGGCGGAACCACGGGTTGACGCTGCCCCGGCCCGCACTCGTGACCGAGCCGACCGGGATGAACTTCACGCCGGAGCGGTGCACGGCGGCCATCTGCGCGAACAGCTCCTCGCCGCGCCACTCGTAGAAGTCGGAGATCCACACGACGACGGTGTTGACCGGCTCGGCGATCTTCGGCTGGGCGAGGGCCATGGCGACCGTACCGTCGGTGCCGCCGCCGAGCTGGGTGCGCAGCAGCGTCTCGAACGGGTCGTGGACCCACGGGGTGAGGTCGACGGCCCGGGTGTCGTACGCCACCAGGTGGACGTCGACCTTGGGCAGGCCGGCGAAGATCGAGGCGAGGATGGTGCAGTTGACCATGGAGTCGACCATCGAGCCGGACTGGTCCACGACCACGATCAGGCGCTGCGGCGTCGTCTTGCGGGTGGTGTGCCGGTAGTAGAGCCGGTCGACGTAGAGCCGCTCGTCGTCGGGGCTCCAGTTGACGAGGTTCTTCTCGACCGTGCGCTTGAGGTCGAGGTTGCGCCACACCCGCTTCGGCGGCACCGAGCGGTCCAGCTCCCCCGCCGTGGCCTTCTCGACCTGGGTGCGCAGCACCTCGGCGACCTCGTCGACGAACCGGCGGATCAGGGCCTTGGCGTTGGCGAGCGCGGTGCCGTCGAGGTTGCCCTTGTCGTGCAGCAGCTGCTCGATCAGCGACATGCTCGGGGTGAGGCGGGCGGCGAGCCTGCTGTCCGCGAGGACTTCGCGCAGGCGCATCCGCTTGACCAGATCGGCCTCGATGGCGGCGAGTTCGGGGCCGATCACGGGGATCAGCGTGGACAGGTCCGGGGTGCCGGGGGTCCCGGGGGTGCCGATGCCGGTGCCGGCGTGACGGCCGAGGCCTGTCTGACGGCCGAGGCCTGCGTGGCGGCCGGCGCGCAGTTCCCCGGGCTTGCAGCCGAGGGCGCGCTCCAGCCATCCCGCGTCGGACTGCCAGCGGGAGAGCTGGCCCGCGGTCACCGTGCCGGAGCCGGTGGCGAGGGCGTTGAGGAGGATCTTGGAGTACAGGGCCGCGCGCCGGACCTCGGCGGCCCGGTCGCGGGCCCCGACCGGGCCTGCGGCGGCATCAGCGTCGGTTTCGAGGTCGGCGTCGGCGCCCGGCGCCAGGAGGCCGTCGAACTCCGCTGCCAGGCCGGGGTGGCGCTGGACGAGCGAGTCCACGGACGTACGAGGGTCCAGCAGGCCCGCGGGCAGGCCCAGGTCCTCGACGACGGCCAGACTCGCCGTCTCCAGCGCGGGCTGCTCCGCCGGGTCGAACAGACGCGCCAGCAGCTGCCAGTACAGCACCTGTCGGCGGTTCCCCTCGGGGTCCGCGAGAGCACCGCCGTTCCCATCGGTGGTGGTGAAGGAGGTGGAGGAGGAGGTCATGGGTCCGTTCACTTCCGCAGCAGCTTGCCGGCGCGCTCGCGCAGCACGGTCACCGTCTCGCTCGCTGCCGCCTCGGCCTTGCCGCCGCTCTTGTCGGTGGTGCCACCCGCCCACGCACCGGCGTGCAGGCCCACCGTCCGGCGCTTGACGGTGGATTCGACGGCCAGCGGCTGGAGGACGAAGGCCCCGGCGTCCCAGCGCAGCAGGCCGATGCACGCGGTGGACGCGGCCACCGCCTGCGGCGTGAGCGGGCCCGCCACCGGGATGCGGTCGGTGTCGACGGCGAGCGGGTGGCCGGCCAGGTCGAAGGTCAGCGCCCCGTCCTGCTCCAGGGCGGTGTAGCCCTCCAGGAAGACCGGCTCGGCCAGGCGTACCGGGTGGCGCTCCAGCGGCGCGACCGGCGCGCCCACGGCGGTGGGCAGCACGACCCTGGCGGTGGCGAACGGGTCGGCCTCGGCCGCGGTGCGGGCGAGTTCGTCGCTCCACAGCAGGTCGCCCTCGGCGGTGAGCGGCATGTCCGTCACCGTCACGGCGCGGCCCTCGCCCGCCGCCGCCAGGAGCGACATCCGGGGGCGCAGCAGCTGCCAGACCCCGGCGCCCAGGACGCTGTCCGGCTTCGGGACCGACACCGACGCCCGGACCAGGCGGGGCGCGGAGCCGTCGGCCGGCTCGAACACGGCGTGGACCTGGGCCTGCGCGGCCGTCGCGTGCTCGTGCAGGTCGACGCCGAGCGGCAGCAGCCGTCCGGTGACCGTCTGCGGGTCAGGGACGGTGCCCGCACCGGGAGTCGCCAGCAGCAGGGCCCGCGACCACAGGTCGGCCCAGCGGCGGACCGGGACGCGTTCCAGACTCGCTCCCGGGCAGGACGCGGCGAGTTCGCCCGCGAACCCGTCCAGCAGGACGGCGAGGCGACGCAGCTGCGGGTCCGGGAGCATCGCGGAGACGAGCTGCGCCGAGGCCGACACGAGGTCGTGGTCCATGCCGAGCCAGCCGGTACGGGCCAGGTCCGCGAGCCAGGCGCGGACCGCGGTGAGCACGTTCGACGCGCCGCCCGGGCCCTCGGCGGGCACCGTCCACAGGGCGGTGGTACGACCGGTCGCCCCGCCCACGACACCGTGGAGCGCGTCGTGGGCCGCACCGAGCAGAGCGGTACGGGCGGCCGCCAGGGCCAGCAGGTGGCCCTCGTCCGCGGTGCCGGCGGCCGCCTTCTCGGCGGCCTCGGCGACGAGGGCCGCCAGCGGCGAGTCCGCGACGGCCCCCGCGAGCTCGGCCAGCGCCTGGGCCTGGGCCGGCCGGGGCCGCACCAGGCCGTCGGACATCGCCCGGTCGAAGGCGTCGACGACGGCGAGCGCCTCGTCGAGGCCGCCGACCGGCGCGTGGAGGAGGTCGGTGCGCATCACGCCACCGCCCGGGTGGTCGGGAACCAGTGCAGGTCCGGCAGCGGAGTGGTCACCGGCTCGAACTCCAGGTACTCCAGGTGGTTCAGGAACCGGGTGAACACCGCCGCCGCAGGCGACTCGGCGGCCTTCACCGGGCGGGTGGCGCTCATGGCACCGGTGATGACCCGGGCGGTGGCCTCCTCCGTACCGGTGTCCACCCGCAGGTAACGGGCGACACGGTCACCGCCGAACTGCACCACCGCCTCGCCGACCAGCGCCTCCAGGTGCTTGCAGTAGCCACCCCGGGCGCCGCCGCACGGACGGTTGTTGTTGGTGCTGCACGAGAACGCGAAGGAACCGGCCTCGACGGCCGACACGTAGACCCGGCCGATGTCCGAACCGCTGGACACCACACCCTGCAGCCGACCGTCCGCCAACTGCACGAACGGCACCTTCGCGAGCTTGCGGGGCCGGGCGGGCGGAACCACCCGGACCGTACTCGAACCTTCCCAGGCAGGCAGAAGCACACCATCTCCAATGGGGTTGGGGGGACAGCGCGCCACGACAGGGCGGCAGCGCTTGTGGTGATGAACGTAGTGGTCACCACCGACAACCGGCCCCGCCGGGCCGGCCCGGCTCATCACTCGGCGCTGCGGAAGGACGTCGACGCCCGCACCGGCGGGGACGGACCGTCAGCTCCCGGCGGAATTCGAGCTCTCCCCGCCCGCATCCACGCGCCCGCGGCACGACGCCCGTCGCCCCTTGACCGACCACCGCGTCCAACGGCGCGTCGCACAACCGCGGCCGTCCGGGGGCGGAGTCGGGAACCCGGTGGTCGGCCCAGCCGAGCAGCCGGGGCTCGCCCGCTCCGAGGATCCGGACCGCCTCGGCCAACTCCCTTGCGCGCTGGGTCCCTTGCTCCCAGGTCGCGGTGACGACGGTGGTCCGGGCTCCGGCATCGGCGTGCTGGGCGAGTACGCCCCCGGCCGCGAGCGACTCGTCGTCGGGGTGCGCCATCACGACGAGCAGGCTGGGCAGGGACACGGATTCCTCCTCTTGGGGTTGCGGCGTGGCCCGGTTGACCGCACCGGGGACGTGGCACAACTGCGGTGGCAGGGCGATGTCGACGCGATCCGGACCGCGCCTCTGGTGAACCACCGAGTCCGAGCCCGAGGAGGAGGACGAGGACGGGTAGGGTCGGTGCCCGCATCCGCACGCCCCTGGTCATTGTCAGTGGCACCGGGCAACCTGTGCGTATGCGTGCCCCGAGAGTTCAGTGCCCGGCCTGCGAACGGCCGGTAGCCCTCATGCCGACCCGCCGTGCCGGTTACGGCGTCATCCATGACCACAAGCGGGACCGCCGCTCCCTCATCCTCTGCGAAGGCAGCATGAAGCAGGTGCCGCTGGCCGACGCCGTCGTCCGGCAGGACGCCCTCCCGGGACTCGGCGGGGCTGACGGGGTCGAGCCCACCCTCTTCTGAGCCCAGGAGCCCACGGACAGTGCCGTCGAACGGACCGGCAGGACCCCGGGGTCCTGCCTCCGCGCCGCTAGGGCCTGTCCGGCGGATCTTGGCAGATCAGCGCGCGGCGTTGGGCGCCCGGCTGGGCGTGCGCCCGAGTCGGCCTCGTACTGGACGTA
>NZ_JBHZCN010000080.1:0-45257 GCF_042755465.1 Kitasatospora sp. NPDC059160
CGCTGTTGAGTTCTCAAGGAACGGACGCTTCCTTCGGACCGCCTTCCAGCGGGCCCTCCGGGCGCTTCGTTCTTTCGTGTTTCCAGCTTACCAGATGTTTTCCGCTCCGTTTTCCGGAGTTTCATTCACCGGATTTGCTGGTGTCTTCTGCGGCTTGGCGCCCCGTCCGACGTTTCAAACTGTAGCCGACCCCCGCTTCGAAAAGCGAATCCAGCCGCAATCCCCATAAACGCGCACGCCGAATTAACCTCGGGCCGGGGCGCGAAAAAGCGAACGCGACACAGCCCAGGACGGGAAGTGGTGTTTCAAGGGATTGGCTGCTCCGGGACCGTCCGCGCCTACGCGTGTCCGGTGCTCCCAGCCGAGCAGCTAGAGAACACTACGCCCGGCAGCGGCCCCGCGCAAACGGGCCGGTCACACCGGTGGCGGGCTCGGCAGCACACCCGGCTGGGCTCAGCGCTCGCGGCCGCGCGGCTTCAACGGGACGGCGGGGAGTTCCGGGGCGGGGAGGCGGGCTCCGGCGTAGCCGTGGACCTCGCCGAAGCGGTCGCCCGTCGTCCAGTCGGCGCGGGCCTGGGCGATGTCCTCCGTCGAGCGGCCGATGAAGTTCCACCACATGACGATCTTCTCCTCGAAGGGCTCGCCGCCGAGGAGCAGCGCCGAGGCGTCGGAGCGGGCGAGGAGCGGGAGCGCGCGACGGCCGCAGCCGAGGTAGAGCATCGAGCCGGGTTCGACGGGGACGCCGTCGACGTCGATCCGGCCGGTCATGGCGAGGACGGCGTACTCGAACTCGGGGACCAGCGGGAGCCGGAGGTCCGTGCCCTCGGTGAGGGCGAGGTCGACGCCGACCAGCGGGCTGTGGGTGGTGCCGGGCGAGGTGGCGGTGTCCAGGGTGCCGAGGATGACGGTGGCGCGCAGGCCGGGCGCGGTGACCACCGGCAGGTCGGGGTGGTGCTCGAAGGAGGGGGCGGTGTGCCGGTGGGCGTCCGGGAGGGCGACCCAGAGCTGGGCGCCGTGGAGGTAGCGGGCGTGCGGGCGCGGGGACTCCTCGGAGTGGGAGATCGCCCGCCCGGAGGTCATCAGGCCCAGCTCGTACGGCCGGACGGTCTGCAGGCTGCCGAGGCTGTCGCGGTGGAGGACCTCCCCTTTGTGCAGCCAGCTGACGGTCTGCAGGCCCATGTGCGGGTGCGGCGGCACCTGCATCCCGGGTTCGTCGGCGATGTCGTCCGGGCCGTAGTGGTCGACGAAGCACCAGGCGCCCACCATCCGACGGCCCAGGTTGGGGAGCAGTCGGCGGACGGCCGTGCTCTCGCCGAGCTGGACCAGGCGTCCGGTCAGCAGGTCCTGCACCGGTCCGCTGCTGGCCTCGCGGCCGCAGGTGGTCGGGGCGGGCTTGAGGTCGAGGTTGCTCATCGCGGTTCCACCACCGTCATGGGAAGGGCCGGGCCGGGGAGGGCGCACCGTCACCGATCATCCGTGACGGTGCGGGGTTCCTCCACCCGTGCCCGGCCATCCGGCCGCCACTGCGGGGGCCGCCGTGAAAGCGTCGCGGGCGCCGCCCCGGCGGCGGGGCGACTCAGTGCTCGCAGGCCCACCAGGCGTCCTTGCTCGCCCCGGCGGCGAGCTCGCGCAGGCTGCGGACGGCCTCGGCCGGGTCCGCCGCGCCGTAGACGGCCGACCCGGCCACGAACACGTCCGCGCCGGCCTCGGCACAGCGCTCGATGGTGGCCGCCGAGACGCCGCCGTCGACCTGCAGCCACAGCTCCAGGTCGTGCTTGGCGATCAGCTCACGGGTGCGGCGGATCTTCGGCAGCATGATGTCCAGGAAGGCCTGGCCGCCGAAGCCGGGCTCGACCGTCATGATCAGCAGCATGTCGAGCTCGGGCAGCAGGTCCTCGTAGGGCTCGATCGGGGTGCCCGGCTTGAGCGCCATCGAGGCGCGGGCGCCCTTGGCGCGGATCTCGCGGGCCAGCCGGACGGGGGCGGCGGCGGCCTCCACGTGGAAGGTGATCGAGCCGGCGCCGGCCTCGACGTACTGCGGGGCCCAGCGGTCCGGGTCCTCGATCATCAGGTGGCAGTCGAGCGGGATGTCGGTGGCCCGGGCGAGCGATTCGACCACCGGGACGCCCAGGGTCAGGTTCGGCACGAAGTGGTTGTCCATGACGTCCACGTGCAGCCAGTCGGAGCCCCGGACCGCCTCGGCCTCGTCGGCGAGCCGGGCGAAGTCGGCGGAGAGGATGCTGGGGCTGATCTGGGACATGGCCGACTACCTTCGTACGAGGGCTTGCGAGGGCTGGGCACCCGGGAGGCGGGCGCCTCGGGCCATCATCTCGCGCCGTACGGCCGTCGACCGCACCCGCCGACCGGCGCGTGACCGTGATCACACGCTGCCCGGGTTGCCGGGACGGCCCCGGTGGCGGTCAGCTCTGGAGCGACCGCCGGTGCCCTCCCGTTCGTCGGGCCCCGCCCACGACGAGGAAGAGGAAGGTGTCTCGATTGTCCGAACCCGTCCACCCCGCCCGCGCACTCTGGTGGCTCTTCGAACCGGTGTACGCCGTCACCTTCCTCCAGCCCGAGAGCCGGGCGGCGTTCGAGGCGGCCGGGCTGGACGGCGGCTGGCACGGCTACTTCGCCGCCCGCTCGGCCCCGCTGGGCGCGGTGGGCGCCCCGCCGGTGATCGCCGCGTTCTTCAGCTTCGCCCCGGCGGCGGTCGAACGCGCCCTCCCCCGGGTGTGGACCAGGGCCAGCCCCGAGCGGGTGCTCGCGGCCAGGACCGAGGGCTCGGCGGCGGTGCTGGCCCGGCTGCTGGCGCCGGTGGCGCCCGAGCTGGTCGAGACCGCGGCGACGGCGCTGGAGGAGGCCGTGGACCGGGCGGACTGCGCGGGCCGGGTGCTGGCCGCCGCCAACGCCGCGCTGCCCCGACCCACGGACGCGGACGTGTACGGCCGGCTGTGGCACGCCGCGACCGTGCTGCGCGAGCACCGCGGGGACGGCCACGTGGCCGCGCTGGTCGCCGCCGGGCTGGACGGCTGCGAGGCGCCGGTGCTGCACTGCGCCACGGGCGCCTCCCGCAAGGTGCTCCAGCCGCTGCGGGGGTGGACGGACGAGGAGTGGGAGGCCGCGGCGGCGCGGCTGGTCGGCCGGGGCTGGCTGACGGCGGCGGGCGCGGTCACCGAACTTGGCCGGATCCGGCACCGGGAGCTGGAGGCGGCCACCGACCTGGCCGCCGGCCGGGTCTGGGAGCACCGGCCGGACGGCGAACTCGACTGCCTGACCGCCGCGTTGCGGCCGATCGCGGCGATCTGCCGGGCCGAGATGCCGATCGACCCGCTCGCGATGCCGCCGGTGCGGGCCTGAGCGGATCCCCACCCGGGACCCGCCGGGGACCCACCCGACACCCGCCCGACCGCCCCCGGCCACCCGCCCGCACACCCCCGACACCCCCGCACGTGACCGTCGTCACACCCCGCCGGGGATTACCGGGGCCGTCCCCGTGGTCATCAGCACGTGAACGGCCCACGCACCCGCCCGGGCGACCCCGACGATCCGCCGCCCGCGCGACCGCCGCCGCCGTACCGACCAGCCGAGCTCCCCGCGCCCGCCCGGAGCCCCGTCCGAGGAAGGTCTCCCGATGGCCGATCTCGTCCATCCCGCCCGCGCGCTCTGGTGGCTCTTCGAGCCGGTGCACGCCGTCACCTACTTCGAGCCCGAGTGTCGCGACGCCTTCGAGGCGGCCGGCCTGCGCGGCTTCTGGCGCGGCTACTTCGCCGGCCGCTCCGCCCCGCTCGGCGCGGTGGACGCGCCGCCGGTGACCGCCGCGTTCTTCAACTTCGCCCCGGCGATGGTCGAGCGGGCCCTGCCCGCGCTGTGGTCGCTGGCCAGCCCGGAGGAGGCGCTGGCCGCCCGCAGCAAGGGTGCGGGCGCCGCGCTGGCCCGGCTGCTGGAGCACGTGGACCGCGGTCTGGTCGAGCGGGCGGTCGAGACCATGGAGCAGTCCGCCGAGCGGCTGGACTGCGCCGGCCGGGTGCTGGCCGCCGCCAACGCGGCGCTCCCGGCCCCGCCGGGGCTGTACGAGCGGCTCTGGCGGGCCGCCACCGTGATGCGCGAGCACCGCGGGGACGGTCACGTGGCCGCGCTGGTCGCGGCCGGGCTGGACGGCTGTGAGGCCCTGGTGGTCCGCTGCGCGATGGACATGCGGCGCGAGCAGCTCCAGCCGGTGCGCGGCTGGACGGACACCGAGTGGGAGGCCGCCGCCGAGCGCCTGGTCGAGCGGGGCTGGCTGACCGCGACCGGCTCGCTGACCGAGCTGGGCCGGACCCACCACCAGGCCCTGGAGGCCGCCACCGACCTGGCCGCCGCGCGCGTCTGGGAGGACTACCCGCGCGCCGAACTCGATTCCCTGGCCGCCGCGTTGAAGCCGATCTCGGCCCTGTGCCGGAGCAGCCTGCCGTTCTACCCGGTGGGGCTGCCGGACAACACCTGACCGTCGTCGGCGCCGGGCGGGCCGAGCACGATCCCCCGCCCGGCGTAGAACGGTCCGAAGGAGCGCCACGGCACCCGGGCGAAGGCCTGCGACTCCCCCGGGAAGCCGGAGGGGTTGTGGATCAGCAGCGCCGTCCCGGTGGTCCCCACCGCCAGCACCAGGTGGCCGCCGCGCCGCACCGGCTCGGGCCCGTGCGGCTCCCGGATCGACGGGTGCACCGAGAGCATCACCAGCCGCCCGGCCGCCAGCTCGTCCGCGACCTGCGCGGGCGTCGACTC
The DNA here is from genome assembly GCF_042755465.1 of Kitasatospora sp. NPDC059160. Classification (NCBI taxonomy): domain Bacteria; kingdom Bacillati; phylum Actinomycetota; class Actinomycetes; order Kitasatosporales; family Streptomycetaceae; genus Kitasatospora; species Kitasatospora sp. NPDC059160. Next base: position 4,762 of record NZ_JBHZCN010000080.1, read on the forward strand.
CGTCGCCCGGGCGGCCAGTCCCCAGCGCCGCCGGGCGTAGTCGGCGAACGGCACGTGGACCAGCCCGCGCAGGCTGTCGCCGTCCCGGACGTACGCGCCGGCCGCCAGGCACTCACGGGCCAGCACCATCGCCGCCGGGGTGACGCCCCACCAGTGCTCCAGGGCCATCCGCAGGCAGGCGACGCCGCAGAGCCGCCAGGACCACCAGGCGTACTCCTCCGGGGTGGCGGCCCCGGACTGCCCCCAGCGCGGGTCCCGCGCGGCGTCCAGCCGCCCGTCGACGATGTCCCGCACCAGCTCCGCGGACTCCCACTGCGCCCGGTAGGGCACCTCGTGCACCACCCGCGCCGGCCGGACGGCGCCCTCCTGATCGACCATCCCCCGACGCTCCCACACCGGGGTCGCCGGACGGACTCACGACACTCCTTGAGCGCCCGTCCGGTCGTCGGCGCCGTCCGCGACGTACGGGCAGCTCAGGCCGTCCGGACCGGCCGCCGCACCCTCCGCCTGCTCCGCGCCGCCCGCCCCGTCGGAGCCGTCGCCCGAGCGGAAGGCCAGGCGCTGGGCGGCGTGCCGGCCGCGCGCCTCCAGCGGCAGCTGGCCGGTGGCGCCGGCCAGGCCGAACGCCGGCATGTCGAAGTAGATCGACTCGTAGCCGCCCTCGGGGACGATGTACGTCTCGTGCCAGAGCCCGACGTGACCGCGCAGCTTGCCCTCCCGGATCTTCCGGTTGGCTATGCCCCAGACGGTGTGGTGGAAGCCGTCCGGTGCGCTCGCGTAGCGGTACAGGTGCTCCTTCGACTCCCAGTACTGGACGACGTAGTACGTCCGCGGCGAGGCGGTGAGCAGGATGCGGCCGCGCAGGCCGCGCTCGGGGCTGCGGGCCAGCTCGTAGAGCATCCGGAACATCGCGAACATCACCGGGCCCCAGTGGTGCACCGCCCAGAAGCGGTTGATCCGCATGCCGATCAGCAGCACCACGGTGTCGCCGGTGGCGGCGGCGGTGGTGTAGCCCGGTTGCGGCTTGGCGAACAGCGGCATCTGTGCCTCCCGGTACTCGCGCTCACGACTCGCGCTCACGACTCACGACTCGCGCTCATGTAATCGGCGATTACATCAGCGCGCACCAGGCCGGTCAAGGTTCGCCGCAGCCACAATTCCGTTACCGCTCAGGAGGGTTGACCGTCCCGGCGATCCCCGCGCGGAAGGTGTCCAGGACCCGGACGGCCAGCTCCTCCGCCCGCTCGGCGGGCAGGTAGCCGTCCACGATCATCTGCGCCAGCCCGTACACCAGCGCCTGCCCGGACAGCAGCACCAGCTCCGGATCGCCGGGGCCGACCCGCCCGGCCTGCTGGTCCGCCACCACCAGGCCGGCGAACGCCCGGTCCAGGCCGTCCAGTTGCTCCCGCAGCTGCGGGTCCCGGGGGGCCGAGAACACCCGCGAGCGCACCAGCTCGAACCGCCGCGGATGGCGCAGCGCGTACCGGACGAAGCCCAGCCCGAGCGCCCGCATCGCCGACCCGCCGACCGCCTCGGCGGCCGCCACCTCCGCCTCCTGCCAGCGCGCGAAGTCCGCCAGCACCCGGTCCGCCAGCGCCGTCAACAGCGCCTGCTTGTCGGCGAAGTGGCGGAACGGCGCCCCCGCCGAGACCCCCGCCCGGCGCGCCACCTCGCGCACGCTCACCTTCTCCTGGCCCTGCTCGTCCAGCACCTCGAACGCCGCCGCCACCAAGGCCTCCGGCAGCGCCCCGTGGTGGTAGGCGCCCCGGTCCCGCTCCCTGATCCGTTCCGTCATACCCGTCTTGCTACCACAGCGCCGGGGTGTCGGGGCGGCGCGTCCCCGGCCCCTCGCGCACCAGCTCCTCGCGCACCGGCCCCGGCACCCCGGACGGCGGGGTGCCGGGGCCGGGCGGCCCGCGGGTCTACCAGGCGTAGTCCTCGGGGGCCGGCTTGTGGCCGGGGAAGAGCTCGTCGAGGCGGTCCAGGGTCTTCTGGTCGAGGTCCAGGTCGAGCGCCCGGAGGGCGGCGTCGAGGTGGGCGGGGGTGCGGGGGCCGATGATGGGGGCGGTGACGGCGGGGCGGGAGAGCAGCCAGGCGAGCGCGAGGTCGGCCGGGTCGGTGCCGAGTTCGTCGGCGAAGTCCTCGTAGGCCTGGAGCTGTTCGCGGTGCCTGTCCAGGAGTTCGCTCGCGTAGCCCAGGGCGCTGCGGCCGCGGGTGCCCTCGCGCTCCTTGCGCAGGACGCCGCCGAGCAGGCCGCTGCGCAGCGGGGACCACGGGATCAGCCCGAGGCCGTAGTACTGGAGGGCGGGGATGACCTCCAGTTCGATCGCCCGGTCGAGGAGGTTGTAGAGGGACTGCTCGCTGACCAGGCCGAGGAAGTGCCGGGAGCGGGCGGCCTCCTGGGCCTGGGCGAGGTGCCAGCCGGCGAAGTTGCTGGAGCCGACGTAGATGATCTTGCCCTGGGCGACCAGGACCTCCATCGCCTGCCAGATCTCCTCCCAGGGCGTGGCCCGGTCGATGTGGTGCATCTGGTAGAGGTCGATGTGGTCGGTCTGCAGCCGGCGCAGGCTGGCCTCGACGGCCTTGCGGATGGCGAGGGCGGAGAGCTTGCCGTCGTTGGGCCAGTCGCTGGTGTTCGCGTAGGCCTTGGTGGCCAGGACGGTGCGCTCGCGGCGGCCGCCGCCCTGGGCGAACCAGCGGCCGATGATCTCCTCGGTGCGGCCCTGGAGGTTGCCCTCGCTGTCGCGGCCGTAGGAGTTCGCGGTGTCGAAGAAGTTGATGCCGCGCTCGTGGGCGGTGTCCATGAGGCGGTGGGCCTCGGCCTCCTCGGTGTGGGGGCCGAAGTTCATGGTGCCGAGGCAGAGGCGGGAGACGGTCAGGCCGGTACGGCCGAGGTGGGTGTACTCCATGGCGCCCCACCTAAAGCCACACCGGCCACGGTGTCCAGCACATTACGGCGACCCGGCGGGTCACCGCCCGTGCGTGGCGAACTTCCGTACGGCCAGCGGCCCGCAGAGCGCCAGCAGGGCGGCGCTCCACAGCAGCGTGGCGAGGACGGCGTGCTGCATCGGCCACGCGGAGCCGGGCGCCGCCGGGTTGCCGAAGAGTTCCCTGCTCGCCTCCACCACGGAGCTGATCGGGTTCCAGTCGGCGATCACCCGCAGCCAGCCGGGCATCCCGCCGGTGGGCACGTAGGCGTTGGTGACCATCGCCAACGGGAAGACGACGACGGAGAGTTGCCCGGCGGCCTCCTCCTTGCCGACGGCCAGGCCGAGCAGCGTGCCGACCCAGGTCATCACGAAGCGGAAGAGCAGCAGCAGTGCGAACCCCTCCAGCGCGTCGGCGGCGCCGTGCCGGGCGCGCCAGCCGGCGGCCAGTCCGACCAGGGCCAGCAGGGCCAGCACGACGACGCTGACCAGCAGGTCGGCGAGGTTCTGCCCGAGCAGGAGTCCGGTACGGGAGACCGGCATCGAGCGCAACCGGTCGGTGACCCCGCGCCCGACGTCCCGGGCGGCGCCGACCATGGTGGGCATGATGCCGTTGGTGGCGACCATGGCGAACAGCCCGGGCATCAGGAACTCCCGGTAGTCCCCGCCGCCGGGCACCTGCATGGCGCTGCCGAAGACGTACCCGAAGACCACCACCATGACCACCGGAACGCCCAGCGAGGCGGCCAGCAGGCCGGGCGAGTGGCGGTAGTTGAGCAGGATGCGGAGCATCGACGTCCAGGTGTCGGAGACCAGCCGGGCGCCGAGCGAGGGGCGCGCGGCGGCGGGGACGGCGGTGCGGGCGGACGTGCGGACGGCGGTGGCCATCAGGCGGCCCTCCCCAGCTCGGCGTTCTCCCGGGTCTTCCCGGTGAGGGCGAGGAACACGTCGTCGAGCGAGGGCACCCGGACGGCGACGTCCTCGGCGACGACCCCGGCCCCGTCCAACTCCCGCACCAGCGCGGGCAGCAGGACGGACGCCCCGGGTGCGGTCAGCACCGTGACCGTCCGCTCGGCGACGTCCACCTGGGCGTCGCCGCCCGACAGGGCGGACAGCACCACGGCGGTGGCGGCGAGCTGCTCCACCGTGGCCAGGGTCACCGAGACCTGGCTGCCGATCGCCGCCTTGAGCCGCTCGGGTGGGCCGGTGGCGATCGCGGCGCCGTGGTCGACCACCACGACGTCGTCGGCGAGCCGGTCGGCCTCCTCCAGGTACTGGGTGGTGAGCAGCACGGTGGTGCCGCCGTCGGCCAGCTCCTTGACGGTGTCCCAGATCCCCTGGCGGCTGCGCGGGTCGAGCCCGGTGGTGGGCTCGTCCAGGAACAGCACCGGCGGGCTGGTGACCAGGCTGGCGATCAGGTCGAGGCGCCGGCGCATGCCGCCGGAGTAGGTGCGCACCAGCCGGTCGCCGGCCTCGGCGAGGCCGAAGCGGGTGAGCAGTTCGTCGGCGCGCTCCCGGGCCCGGCGGGCGCCGAGGCGGTGCAGCCGGCCGAACAGCCGGAGGTTGTCCCGGCCGGTGATGCCCTCGTCCAGTGCGGCGTGCTGGCCGGCCAGGCCGATCGCCCGCCGGACCTCCTCGGCCTCGCGGACGGCGTCGTGCCCGGCGACCCGGACGGTGCCCTCGTCGGGGGCGACCAGGGTGGCGAGGACGCGCACGGCGGTGGTCTTGCCGGCGCCGTTGGGGCCGAGCAGACCGCAGACGGTCCCGGCCGGCACGGTCAGGTCGAGGCCGCGCAGGGCCTCGGTGGCCCCGAAGCGTTTCCGCACGCCCGCCATCTCGATGGCGGGTCGGGAGGTGTCGGACATGGCTACGCCCTTCTCTAGGTACAGCGTACGTAGAAGCTGAACGCCATGCTACTACGTACGACGTACGTATCTAAGATGGGGAAGCGAGGTGATCTTCCAGTGCCGTCCAGCAAGCCCCCCAGCACTCCCGACCGGCCCGACCAGCCCGAACAGCCCGCGCGGCCCACGCCGCCCGAGGCCCCCGAGCTGATCTGGCTGCGCCCCGAGCGCACCGGCCGCGGCCCGCGGCCGGCCCACAGCCGCGACTCCATCGCGGCGGCCGCCATCGTCATCGCCGACGCCGAGGGCCTGGAGGCCGTCTCGATGCGCCGGGTCGCGGCCGCGCTCGGCGCGGGCACCATGTCGCTCTACAACTACGTGCCGAAGAAGGAGCACCTGCTCGACCTGATGCTCGACGCGGCCACCGCCGAGTACCGGCTGCCGCCCGCCCCGAGCGGAGACGTCCGCGCCGACCTGGCGGGCCTCGCGCACGAGCAGCTCGCGCTCCTGCGCCGCCACCCCTGGCTGCCCGCCCTGGTCCTCGCCCGCCCGGGCATCGGCCCCAACGCCCTGCGCTACACCGACCACTTCCTCGCCGTCACCGCCCCCACCGGCCTGCCGGGCGGGGCCCGGATGGAGGCGATGGCGCTGTTCAACGGCTTCATCTGCCAGTTCGCCCAGTACGAGCAGACGGCGGCCGCGGGCGCCAAGTGGCAGGCGGAGATGGTCGGTTACCTCACCCAGGCGGCGATGAGCGGCGCCTACCCGAACCTGGCCCAGGCCTTCGCCACCGCGGGCCCGCCCGCCGACCCGGACCAGGCCTTCGACCGCACCCTGGACCGGGTCATCCACGCCATCCTGGCGCCCGCGGCGGGGGGTTAGGGCGCACGGCCCGCGGCGGGGGGTTGAGACGCACGGCCCCGCCGCGGGGAGGTCAGCCCAGGACCTCCCGGGTCAGCACCCCGGCCGCCCGGCCGTCCACCAGCACCACCACCGCCGGGCGCCCGCCCGCCAGCGCCGCCCGCGCCTCGGCGGCCGACTGCCCGACCCCGACCGTCGGCAGGGCCGGCCCGAGCAGCGGGCGTACCGGGTCGTCCGGCTCGGCCCCGCCCTCGGCCAGCGCGGCCGTGAGCACCTCCCGGGACACCGAGCCGACCACCTCGGTCGCGCTCACCCCGTACGGCCGCGCCGCCCGCGCCAGCACCGCCGGGGCGATCCCGCCGGGCGCCGCCCGCAGCGCCTCCAACGCCCCGGCCACGGTGAGGTCCGCGCCGACGGCGACCAGCGGCCCGGCGGCGTCCAGCAGTTCCCGCAGACCGCCCGCCCCCTCCTCCGCTTCCTCCCGGTCCTCCAGGAAGCCCCACTCCCGCATCCAGGCGTCGCTGTGCACCTTGGACAGGTAGGAGCGGCCCGAGTCCGGCAGCACCACCACGACCAGGCCATCCGGCCCCAGCCCGCGCGCCACCCGCAGCGCCGCCGCCACCGCCGTACCGGAGGAGGGCCCGGCCAGGATGCCCTCCTCGCGGGCCAGCCGGCGGGCGGTCAGCAGCGACTCGCGGTCCGGGATCCGTTCGTAGGAGTCGATGACCTCCGAGTCCAGGGCCTGCGGCCAGCGGTCCTCGACCGTCTCGGGGTGGAGGAAGTGGCCGATGCTCTCCACGAACCACGGGCTGCCGTCCCCGCCGCCGTAGGAGGAGGACTCCGGGTCCGCGCCGACGACCGTCACCGAACCGCCGGACACCTGCTTGAGGTACCCGCCGGTGCCGGTGACGGTGCCGCCGGTGCCGACGCCCGCGACGAAGTGGGTCACCCGGCCGCCGGTCTGCTCCCAGACCTCCGGGCCGGTGGTCCGGAGGTGCGCGTCAGGATTGGCCAGGTTGTCGTACTGGTTGGCGAGCCAGGCGCCGGGGATCTCCTCGCTGAGCCGCGTGACCACGTTGAACAGGTGCCGCGGGTCCTCCTGCGCCACCGCCGTCGGTGCGAGCACCACCTCCGCGCCGTACGCCCGCAGGATGTCGGCCTTCTCCGGCGCCGACTTGTCCGACACCCCGGCGATCACCCGGTAGCCGCGCTGCCGCCCGACGAGGGCCAGCCCGATCCCGGTGTTCCCGGAGGTCGCCTCGATGATCGTCCCGCCCGGGCCCAACAGCCCGTCCCGCTCGGCGGCCAGCACCATGGACAGCGCGGCGCGGTCCTTGACGCTGCCGCCGATGTTGAGGAACTCGGCCTTGGCGTAGACCGGCGCGGCGATCCCGGCGCCCAGCCGGGCCAAGCGGATCAGCGGCGTCCCGCCGATCGCGTCCAGGACGGATTCGTGCACTGCGGTCATGTCGGCAGCTCCCTCACTGCGTACGGACGTGTCCGCCCGAGCCTGCCCACGCCCGCGCCCGGCCATCCGTCCCGTCTGCCCCGCCCACCCGGGCGGCCCCGACCGGCCCGGCGCACCACCCCGACCGCCGCGACGCACCGCCCGACCGGCCGCCCGCTAGAGTCCCCGGCATGTCCCGCCTCAAGATCGAGATATCCGTCCCGGAGAGCCACGTCGAGCAGGTCGTCGACGCCCTCCACGCCGCCGGCGCCGGCCGGATCGGCGAGTACTCCCGCTGCGCCAGCGTCTGGCGGGTCACCGGCACCTGGCTGCCCTCCGCCGCCGCCCGGCCCCACCTGGGCACGGCCGGCGAGGTGGAACGGGCCGAGGAGTGCCGGGTGGAGTCCTCCTGCGAGCGGGAGCAGGCCGCCGCCGTGCTCGCGGCCGTGCGCGCCGCCCACCCGTACGAGGAGCCGGTGGTCAACTTCCTGCCGCTGTACGACCCCGCCGCGGACTGAGCCGGACGGCCCGCCGCCGGCCCGCCCACGGCCCGCTGACCACCCGCCGGACGGCCCTCGGGCGGCCCGCCCGCCCCATCCGCCCCACCCTCCCCGACCCGGGGAAATCCCCTCGTCCCGACCGTCCTGACGCCGTACCGTGGTCCGGTCAACGATCTTGGAGCATGCGGAACGGGGCGGTACACCATGCAGGACTACCAGGGCTGGGTCGACGAGCGCTTCGGCGCCGTCGCCGACGCCTTCGCGGGCAACTTCGCGGCTTTCCCCGAACTCGGCTCCGCCGTCACGGTCTTCGTCGGCGGCCGCAAGGTGGTCGAGCTGTGGGGCGGCACCGCCGACCAGCGGACCGGCCGGGCCTGGACGCAGGACACCGTCGTCCCGGTGTTCTCCTGCGCCAAGGGCGCGGTGAGCATCAGCGCCCTGCTGCTCGCCCAGCAGGGCCGCCTCGACCTGGACGCCCCGGTCGCCCGCTATTGGCCCGAGTTCGCGCGCCACGGCAAGCAGGACGTCGCCGTCCGGACGATCCTCGGCCACCGGGCGGGCATCCCGGCCCTGGACGCGGTGCTCCCGTTCGAGGAGGTCGCCGCCTGGGATCCGGTGATCCGCGCGATCGAGGCCCAGCAGCCGCTCTGGGAGCCGGGCACCACCTACGAGTACCACGGCCACGTGTTCGGCTTCGCCGTCGGCGAGGTGATCCGCCGGATCACCGGCCTGACCCCGGGCGCGTTCCTGCGCGAGGAGATCGCCGGGCCGCTCGGCCTGCCGCTGTGGATCGGCCTGCCGGAGAGCGAACTCCCGCGCCTGGCCCGGCTGGTGGAGGCCGAGGGCCGCCGCCCGATGCCCGGCCCCGAGCACCTGCTCACCCGGATCGTCACCATGAACGGCGCCCTGGTCTTCCCCGGTCTGGACGTGCCGCACGGCTGGAACGACCCGGCCCTGCACGCGATCGAGCTGCCCGGCGCGGGCGCGGTCGCCTCCGCCACCGGACTGGCCGGCCTGTACGCGGCCGCGGCCACCGGCCTGGACGGCGGCCCCCGACTGCTCTCCGCCGACACCGTGACCGACGCGGTGCGCGAAGTCTCCTCCGGCCAGGGCTTCCTGGGCTTCGACATGGGCGCCCGCTGGGGCTCCGGCCTGCTGCTGGACTCCGCCGGGTTCCGCCCGCTGCTCGGCGCGCGCAGCTTCGGCAACGACGGCGCCGGCGGCCAGTTCGCCTTCGGTGACGACGAGTTCGGCGTCGGCTTCGGCTACGTCGCGAACCGGATGATCGGCCACGGCGACGCCCGCGCCAACCGGCTGATCGAGGCGGTGCGCGGGTGCCTGGGGTGACGGACTTCCTCGACCGGCTCACCCGGTTCTTCGCCACCGGCGCCCTCGGTGAACTGCGCTACGGCGCCCGGCTGTCCGAGCTCTCCGCCCGCTACGGCGCCCCGTGGGACGGCGGCCGGATCCACCGCGAGGGCCGCTGGCCACACGCCTTCGGCTTCGGCGACGCGCTCACGGTGTTCTGCCACTGCCGGCAGCTCCGTTCGGTGTCCCTGGCGACCTGGCAGGGCGAACTCGAACTCCCCGTGGACGGCGGCGGGACGCGGACCTACCGGACCGCCGTCGTCGAGTCCGAGCTGACCGCCGCACTCACCGCGGCGGGCTGCACCTGGCGGACGGTGGAGTACGAGAACCTGCCCGACCAGCGGACCCTGGAGTTCTCGCCCGTCGAGGACGTCTGGGTGGCCCTGATCCTCACCGACCGCGAGAACCGGGAGGACCCGCCGCTCGCGGACTGGATGCTGTACAAGGTGATGATGTGGGGCTGGGACCACGTCGACTGCCCGGGGCCCGACCCGTCCCTCCCGGACGACGGCTGGGACTCCTCCGAACTCTGAGGCGGCGCCGGGCCGTTCCGTCCCCTGTGCGGAACGGCCCGCCGCCTTCCGGCTCCTTGAGCAGGAACCGGCTACTTGAGCAGGAAGTCGTAGACCGCCTGCCGCCCCGCCGGGTTGGCCGCCCGGGTCTGCACCGAGTGCGCCGCCCCCGGGACGATCACGACCTGCGGGTCGTGCGTCAGCTTCGCCTGCTGGTACAGCCACTCGTACGGGGTGGAGAGGTCCCGGTCCCCGCCGAGCAGCAGCACCGGCACGTTCGGCAGCTTGCGGTGTGCCGGCGGCAGCGGCGGCACCTGCTCGCGCGGCCAGTCCAGGCAGACCAGCAGGCTGCCGAGGCCGGTCGCGGTCGCCGGGTCGTACGGCCAGGTCTGCTCGGCCGTCAGGTTCTTCCGGGTCCGCTCCAGCGCGGCCGCCCGGCCCGCCACGGGGGTGTCCGAGGAGCCCCACGGGTAGCGCCCGTCGGCGCACAGGGTGGCGGCGTGCAGGCCCTGGCTGAGCAGTTCGGCCGGGGCGGCGTCGTTCTTGTGGACGTCGTCGATGAAGGACTGGAGCTTCTGCGGGTTGCCGCCGGCCGCTTCGTGCAGGGCTTCCGGCACCCCGCCGTAGTTGGGGTCCGCGAACTCGTAGCTGGTGAGCGCGTCCAGGATCTGCGCGCCGTTGCCGTACTTCTGCACGGTGGTGGCGAGGTCGGCGGCCGGGTCGGTGGTGCAGCCGGTGGCCTGGCAGGCGGTGCGCAGCACCCGGGCGGTGGCGGGCAGCGCGATCAGGTCCATCGGGTCGTAGCCGCCCTGCGGCACGACCGAGTCGAGCACCAGCCGGTCGACGTGCGCCGGGTGGGCGAGGGCGTAGCGCTCGGCGACGAAGGTGCCGTAGGAGACGCCGTCCAGGGTGATCCGCCGGTCGCCGAGGGCCTGGCGCAGCAGGTCGATGTCGGCGACGGTGTCCGCGCTGCTGTAGTAGCGGGCGTTCGGGCCGAGGGCGGTGGCGCAGTCGGCGATGGACTGCTTGCGGGGTACGGCGAGGTCGGAGGAGCCCATGTCCTCCTGGAGGCCGGGGCACTGGAGGGCCCGCTCGCCGGTGCCGCGCTGGTCGTACATGATCAGGCGGTAGTCCTTGAGGACGGGTTCCAGCTTGCTCGCGATCCGGCGGATCAGCGGGACGCCGGGCTGGCCGGGGCCCCCGGCGAGGAACACCAGGTCGCCCTTGGGGGCGTCGGCGCTGCCGGTCATCGCCACGTCGAGCTGGAGGGTGCCGGGGGTCCGGCCGCTGTGGTCGAGCGGCACGGTGAGGGTTCCGCAGGTGAATTCGGGCGCGCCCTGGCAGGGTGCCTGCCCGGTGACGCCGCCGCCGTGGCCCGGTGGTTCGGCCGGGGCGGCGACGGCGGGGCCGGCCAGGGTGGTGCCGGCGACCACCGCGACGGCGCCCAGCAGGGCGGCGATGCGGCCGCGCGTGCTCGTCATGTTCGTCGGGGTTCCTTCCGCTCGCGCCGCGTCCGTGCTGACGCGGTCACGGGAGAAGCCTGCGCCCGGGCGACTTCGATGGCGAGCATTCGTGTCAGGATTCGACCAGGGTCGAAGGGTTGACGACCGAAAGGGCGACAAAGCCGACCGTTCCGGCAGGTCGGCAGAGGGGTGGACGGCATGATCCGGCTCACGATCGACTCGACCGGGCTCGCCCGCACCCGGTTCGTCGTCTCCCCGTTGCACGAGGCGGTCAACACCCTGATGGCCGCCTCCGCGCTCAACTCCCGCACCGGCCCGTACGCCTGGGTCGGCCGGACCCGCCGGGTGCTGCGCCGGGAGGGGCTGGAGCTGCTGTCCGGGCTGGCGCTGGAGCGGGCCGGCGGCTACCTCCCCGACTTCCTCGCCCCGCACCCGACCGGCCCGGACCCGACGATCGCCGAGCAGCTGACGGCCGTCCGCCGCGCCGACCCGGACCGGGTGCTGGCCGAGTTGGACACCGTCCGCCACGGGCTGCCCGCCGCCAACCTGGCCGGCCGGCCGCTGCCGGACGTGGTGCTGCGCACGCTGCGGCGCGGCCCGCGCCACTTCGCCGAGCGGGTCGCGGACGAGCTGGGCCGGTACTGGGAGCTGGCGGTCGCCCCGTACTGGCCGGACGCCCGCGCGGTGCTGGACGCCGAGATCGACCAGCGCGGCCGGCACGTCGCCCGGTACGGCACCGGTTCGCTGTTCAACTCGCTCTCCCCGGAACTCTCCTGGTCGAACGGGATGATCCAGCTGGAGAGCCGCTTCGAGGTGAACCTGCCGGCCCGCATGGTGCTGCTGATGCCGACGCTGGTCAGCCGCTCGATCCACGTCATCCTCGACACGGTCGACGGCTGCCACCGGGCGCCGACGCTGATGTACCCGATCACACCGTCCGTGCCCGCGCCCCGGACACCCGCGCCCGCCCTGGCCCAGCTGGTCGGGCCCACCCGGGCGGACCTGCTGGCCGCACTGGTCGACCCGGCGACCACCGCGGCGCTGGCCGCCCGGCACTTCCTCAGCGCCGGAACGGTCTCCTACCACCTGGGGGTGCTGCACCGCTCGGGGCTGGTCAGCCGGGTCCGCAGCGGGCGGGAGGTGCTGTACCGGCGGACGCCGCGCGGGGAGGAGCTGGTGACGGCGCCCTGAGGAGCGCACCGCGAAGGGCGCATGAGCGGGCGTGTGCTCCCGATTTCGCGCCCCTCAGGTCCGTTTCACACCAATGCGCGCGGGAGCACCACCCGCACCCATTCCTCCGGCTGCGACAGGTGCGGAGCGTGACCGGCGCCCTGGTAGAGGTGCCGTTCCGCCTTCGCGAGGGTGAGGTCGATGATGTCCAGCACCTCGCCGTACATCGGCGGGCTGTCGTCGCTCTGCGTGAGCAGCACGGCCTCGGTGAAGTCGCCGAGCGCGGTCAGGTCCAGATCCAGCGCGTCCGGGTCCCGCAACTCGTCCAGGTAGGTCGGGGCGTTGCGGATGAAGGTGTGCCGCACCGGTGCGGGCAACTGGGCCCACGCCCCCGGCCCGAAGGCGACCGTCTCCACGAACAGCTCCGCCGCCGCGGCCGACTCCGCCTGCTCCAGCAGCTCCCGGACGGCGGCGATCCGGACGGCGAGGGCGGCGGCGATCGGCCGCAGCTCCGGGTCGGTGAGCAGGACGCCGGTGCCCGGCGGCTCGTGCACGGCGATCCCCCGCAGCAGGTCGGGCCGGGCGGAGGCGAGCCGCAGCGCGATCAGCGCGCCGTACGAGTTCCCGCAGACGAAGGCCGGCGCGAGGCCGAGGCCCTCGATCAGCCCGGCCAGGTCGGCGGCGTCCTCGTGCACCGAGCCCTGGGTCAGCGGGTCCTCGCTGCGGCTGTGGCCCCGGCGGTCGTAGGCGACGACGGTGGTGGACTCGGCAAGGCCCGGCACCACCCGGGCCCAGGAGTCCGCGTCGGTCCACGAGCCGTGCACCAGGACGACACCGGGGCCTTCGCCTTGGGCCTCGTAGTGCAGCCCGACCCCGTTCACCCTGATCTCGGCCATCACGAGCCTCCCGATGTCGGCGGTGCTCCCTCACCAGCCTGACACAGGCGCGCGGAACGGACAGATCGGTCAGATCGGCCGGATCGCTCAGATCGGGGACTCGAAGAGGTGCGGCTCCCAGTGACCGAGCCAGGAGGAGGTGGAGGAGGGCAGGGCCAGGCCCTCGGTGGACTCGTCGTAGGGGAGGAAGGAGGTGGGCGCGAACCAGCCCTCGCCGGGGTCGATGCGCAGGCGGAGCAGGCGCAGCGGGCGGTGCAGCGCGAGGTACATGCGCAGGTCGTCGGTGGAGGGGCGGTGCTGCTCGTAGCGCTCCTGGACGCAGCGGCAGATGGTCAGGATGTCGGTGTCGGCGAGGAGGAGGTAGCGGGGGCCGGGGCCGAGGTTCACGCAGAGTCGTCGGCGGGCCTTCCGGCGCTCGCCGTAGGGGAGGTTCTGGTGGTTGTCGACGTGGAGGCCGGGGCGCCGGCCGGACTCGGGGAGGACGTGGGTGGTGGACTGCCCGGGCGGGTCGTCGGCGTCACCGAGGGTGACGGGGTGCGGATCGCCGAGGGTCTCGACCAGCGCGGCGAGGGTGTCGCGGTCGGTGACGGTGTCGGGGAGCCGGAACAGCTCGACCAGACCGGAGGCGGGGGTGAAGTAGCCGGGGGCGAACCGCTCGGGGTAGCCGCCGGGGAGGGGCTCCCAGGCGGTGGGGTCGGGGACGGCGGCGCCGGTCTCGTAGTCGGGCTCGAAGTAGAGGCGACGGGGGCGGCCGTAGTCGCAACGGGCGTGCAGGGCGGCGGGGTTGCGGAAGGCGATCGCGGCGGGGTGCATGGCGGGTGGACTTCCTTGCGGGGTGATCGACAGGGGTAGGGAGGTCAGGTGAGGAGGACGCGCGCCCAGACGCGCTTGCCCGAGCCCCGGCGGACGACGACGCCGAAGTCGAGCGAGAGTTCGCGGACGAGCTGGATGCCCCGGCCGCCCTCGTTGAAGCGGCGCAGGCGGGGCTTCTGGAGCGGCAGGTCGAAGCGCGGGTCCCAGACTTCGAGGCGGCAGTCGCCGCTGAACTCCTGGAGGTAGAGGCGGACTTCGCCGTCGCCCTGGCAGGCGTGGACGACGGCGTTGGTGACGAGCTCGGAGCCGATGAGGACGAGGTCGTCGACCTTGTCGCCGCAGTAGCCCCAGAGGCCGAGCTGGTTGCGGATGTGGCGCCGGGCGATGCGGACCGAGGTGGAGTGCTCGGTAAGGGAGAGCTCGGAGGTGCGGAGGAGAGGTGTGCTCAACGCGGACATGGGTGCCCCTTCGCTTCGACACGACGTCAGGTACGTGTCCGTGCGGTCACGTTGAGTGTGGAGGATGCGAAATCGAAACCGCAACATCATTGCTCGAAGAAATTAATTGATCTTGAAACTGGCTTGAGTCGAGGCCTGGACTCTGGCGAGACTGGTGCTCCAACACCCGGAGGGAGGGACGCCACTTGAGCAGGGACCTGTCCGCGATCAGGCAGATCCGCCTTGGCGAGGAGCTGCGCGCCTGGCGACTGGAGAACAACAAGACACTGGCCGACGTCACGGCCGGTTTGAAGGGGTGGAGTGCCGGTCGCCTCAGCCGAATCGAACGAGCCCTGCAGCCGATCACGGCCATCGATCTCGCAACTCTGCTCGACCACGTCGGGATCACCGGCCAGGAGCGCGAGGATCTCGAAGGCCTCCTCGGCGACGCCCCGGCAAGGCAGTGGTGGCGCACCCTGGACTTCGCCAACTCCATCACTGCGGCTTTCAGTGAGTACCTGGCGCTCGAAGCCGATGCCTCACAGATGTTGAACTACTTCCCCTCGGCCTTCCCGGGCCTCGTCCAAACCGAGGGGTACGCCAAGGAGATGATCGCGGCCGGTCTCAGCGCGCCCAATGACGAACAGATCGAGACCGCGACCGAAGTCCGGATGCTGCGTCAGCGCCGCCTGACCAAGGATTCCGCCCTCAACCTCGACGCGTACTTCGGCGAGGTGGCCCTGCTGGTCGCCGGCGACCGGAACGTCCTGATCGACCAGATCCGCCATACGATCAAAGTCGCCCAGTATCCGAATGTCAGCATCCGGATAGTGCCGTTGAGTGCCGGTCGACAAGGCATCTTGACCTCGGGACTCACCCTGATGAGGTTCCCCGACGACCCCGAAGACGGCTTCGTATTCATCGAAGCCGTTGGCGGTATGCTCCCGCGTAGAACCGGCCGCGACGTTCGCCGCGCCGAACGGGCCTTCGCCCGACTCCAGCGCTGTGCCCTGTCGCCGGAGGAGACCATCGCCGCCCTTGAACGCAAGTTGGAAGAGCTGACGTGAGCGAGAAGCACGACCCGTACAACCATGACCCAGCCTCTGCCGATTGGTTCAAGTCTCCCTTCTCCGGTGATGACAACGGCGACTGCGTGATCATCGCCCGGTTCGACAACGGCGACGTCTGGCTCGGCGACGACAAGAACCCCGACCGCCCCCACCTCGCCTTCAACCACAGCGAGTGGACCGCCTTCATCCAGGCCATCGAAGCCCGCGACCCCCGCTTCACCGCCTAACTGCTCCTCCAGCCCGGCCCGTTCACCCACGGGCCGGGCCGCTGCCCAAAGGGGAGGTCTCATGCACGACCCCTACGCGCACGACCCTGCCGACGCCGAATGGGTCAAGTCCCCCTTCTCCGGCGAGTCCAACGGCAACTGCGTGATCATCGCCCGCTTCGACAACGGCGACGTCTGGCTCGGCGACGACAAGAACCCCCACCGCCCCCACCTCGCCTTCAACCACAGCGAGTGGACCGCCTTCATCCAGGCCGTCGAAGCCCGCGACCCCCGCTTCACCGCCTAACTGCTCCCCCTGCCCGGCCCGTTCACCAACGGGCCGGGCAGGGGCGTGGGCCGACTCCCCCGTGCAGCTCGCCCGTCGATCAGGCATTGCCTACAGTGACCCGCATGTCTATCGGGGTGGGATACGTGGTCAGCGGCCGGTACCGGCTCGACCGGTTGATCGGGCGCGGCGGCATGGGCCGGGTGTGGGGTGGCCACGATGCCAACCTCGACCGGGTCGTCGCGCTCAAGGAGCTGATGCTCCCGGACGACCTCCCCCCTGAGGAGCGCCGCGAGTTGGTGGAGCGGGCGATGCGCGAGGCGCGCGTCGCGGCCCGCTTGCGGCACGACGGGGTGATCACCGTCCACGACGTCATCACCGACGGCGGCATCCCGTGGATCGTCATGGAGCTGGTCCGCGGCTCTTCCCTCGGTGAGGAGGTCCGCGAACGCGGGGCCATGGACTGGCGCCGGGTCGCGGAACTCGGCGCCGCCATGGCCGACGCACTCGCCCACGCGCACGCCGCCGGCGTCGTGCACCGCGACTTGAAGCCGGAGAACGTCCTGCTCGCCGGCGACCGCGCCGTCATCGCCGACTTCGGGATCGCCCGGCTCCTGGACGCCACCACCCAACTCACCCGCACCGGTGTTGCGATCGGTACCCCGCACTACATGTCACCCGAGCAACTGGAGGGCGTCGAGGCCGCGCCCGCCAGCGACATGTGGTCGCTGGGCGCGACGCTGTACACGATCGTCGAGGGCCGCCGCCCGTTCGACGCGACGACGCTGACGGCGCTGTACGTCTCGATCCTCACCCAGCAGCCCGCGCCGTTCAGGAACGCCGGGCCACTGGCCGATCTGCTGGGGACGCTGCTGAGCAAGGACCCGGCGCTGCGCCCGGACGCGCTCGCGACGGCCGACTCGCTGCGCCGCAGCCTCCGGAGCCCGCTGCCGGGCTACACCCCGACCGTGGTCGTACCGACGAGGGTCGACCACGTCCCGAACCCGAACCCGATTCCGTCTTCGCCTCCACCTCCGCCTCCGCCGAACCACCCGCCGGTCCAGGGCCCGACCTCGTTGGCGGCCCTGCGGCCGCTGTTCACCTGCACGCCCGAACAGGTCGTCGAGCAGGCGTGGTTGCAGCCGGTCCGCGCCCAGGGCTCGCCCGCACTGGCGGTGTGCCTGCGCGGGCAGGCCCTGGGGCGGCTCTGGTCGTCGGTGGAGGTCCACGGCTTGATGAGGCTGTCGCCGGCCCTGCCGGTGCCCGGGCTGTTCGGCCCGGACGAGGGGGTGGTGCTGGCGGACGGGCCGGACACCACGGCCCTGACCGTCCTGCAGCGGATGCCGGACACGTCCTCCCAGGGGCCCCGGCAGGTCCTCGTCGAGGCCGATCTGCGGGGGCAGGCACCCGTCCTCGGCCGACCGCTGGACGCGCTGGACGCACCGGACGGGTCGCAGCCGTACACCACCGGCGCCGCCTTCCCGCACCAGGGCATACGGGCGATCGCCCTGGCCGAGCCGGGCGTACCACCCTTCGCCCTGACGGGACCGAACCGTCGCCTGCGCTTCGCGGGCGGCACGCTCCCCCGGCAGCTGCTGTCCGCCGCCGAGGGCATCGTGATCGGCTAGGGCGACGGCACGGGTCGGGCCCCGGCCGGTGCCGTCGCCTGGGACGGGTCGAACGGCCGGGTCCTGCACGCCTTCGGTGGCAGCCCGGTGGTGACCGGCCTCGCCCTCAGCACCTCGGGCACGCTGGCCTGCGTGTCCGGCCCGGACGCCGTCGCCGTCCACGAGACGGCCACCGGCACGGAACTCGGCCGCCTGCCGATCGCCACGGCCGGGGGCGAACAGTCCGGGGAACTGGCCCTGGTGTACGACTTCCTCCGGCGGGTCGTCGTGGTTCACGTCCTCGACGGCGCCATCCGGGTCTGGGACCTGAACCAACGCCAGGTCGTCGCCGAACTGCCCGGGCTCGGCGAACGGGCCGTCGCCGCACGGGTGGTGGCGTTCGGCGTCAAGCCCGCTCTGGTGGTCGCCACACCACGACGGGTCGGCGTGCTGAACCTTCCCGGCCCGAGGTTCGGCACCACGAAACGGCCGTGAGCGCGAGAAGACGGCGCGAGAGGGCGGTGTCCGCTGCCCCGCACCGACTCCGGTGTGACCTCACCCCGGGGGTGACCAGTCCTGGTTCGCGCAGGTCAGCCACCGATCGGCGGCCGCGCGTGCCTGGTCCGCCTGTTCCGGGGTCACGACGCCCTCGGCGTCCGGCGCCCGGTCGAGGAGGTCCCGGACCATCCTCATCTGATCCGCGCTGACGGCCCAGCGCAGCCAGGTCGAGGAGCCGTCCTCGTGCCAGTCCATGATGTTCAGGGTGTGCCGAACGCTCATCATGTCCTCCCGCGTGTCGGCCCGGGCGGGCCCGGGCTCGCCTGGCTCCGGCCCCAGGGCGGGCCCGGGCCGACCCGTCACCCTGCGAGGCGGACGCGTTCGGCCTGCGGTCCCTTCTGGCCCTGGGTGATGTCGAACTCGACCCTCTGGCCTTCCACCAGTTCACGGAAGCCCTGGCTGTCGATGTTCGAGTAGTGCACGAACACGTCCGGACCACCGCCGTCCTGCTCGATGAATCCGAAGCCCTTCTCGGCGTTGAACCACTTGACTGTCCCAGTAGCCATAACCCCTCCTGGGAGAACGAGGCTGCGCTTCGCCAGGTCGGACGAAGCCGGTGCCGGAAGACTCGCCGACAAGAACCGACGTGGACACTCATTCGGCAAAGAGCGGCTACCCGGTTCCACCGTAGATCCCGCACCCAAGCCTGTCCTGCGGAGAGCCCGGAGGCCGGCCCGCACCGAGACACCGCACACGCCCGCCCCCCCGACGGACCGCACCGCCGCCCGGCCCCGCGCTCCGCCCTGCGGAACAAGGGGGCCCGCAGAGTCCCCGCCCCCGCGGACCTCTCCCGCCCGACACGGCCCCCCGCCCCAGATCCTGCCGCGCTGCCGTACACCCAACTACCATCCCGGCCCGGCCCGTTCACCAACGGGCCGGGCCGCTACGGCTCACCCACCTGGCCGCCCGGGGCCAGGTCCCACACGCGCAGCATCCCGTCCTGGCTGCCGGCGACCACGTGGGGGCGGCCGTCCAGCACCGCGGTCGCCATCGCCCGCACCTTGTCGGCATGGCCGACCACCGGCGCGCCGACCCGCCTGACCGTCGTCGGATCCCACACCTGGAGCGTCCAGTCCTCGCCTCCGCTGACGATGCGGGGGCGGCCTCCGATCGTCGTCGTGACCACCGACAGCACCCAGCCGTCGTGGCCGGTGAGCGGCTCACCGACCTGCTCGCACGCGGTCAGGTCCCACACCCGCACCGTCCCGCCGTGACCACCGGTGACCGCCACGGGGCGGCCGTCGACCACCCCGTCGCCACCGCCCGCACCCCCTCCTCATGGCCGGTCAGCGGCTCGCCGATCTGCTCGCGCATCGTCAGGTCCCACACCCGCACGGTGTCGTCGTAGCTGCCGGTGACCGCCACGGGGCGGCCGTCGAGCAGCGCCGTCGCCACCGAGAACACAGCCGAGGTGTGGCCGGTGAGCGGCTCACCGATCTGTTCGCACGTGGTCAGGTCCCACACCCGCACCGTCTCGTCGCCGCCGCTGGTGACCGCGACGGGGCGGCCGTCGACCACCGCCGTCGCCACCGCCGCCACCGCGGCCGCGTGGCCGGTGAGCGGCTCGCCGACCTGCTCGCACGTGGTCAGGTCCCAGACCCGCGCGGTCCGGTCGCAACTGCCGGTGACCGCCACAGGGCGGCCGTCGACCACCGCCGTCGCCACCGCGCACACCTCGCCGGTGTGGGCGGCGAGGGGTGGGCAGATCTGCCGGCCGGTGGTCAGGTCCCAGACCCGCGCGGTCCGGTCGCAACTGCCGGTGACCGCCAGGGGACGGCCGTCGACCACCGCCGTCGCCACCGCCAGCAGCGGTTCGGTGTGGCCGGTCGCGATACGCCGCACGGAGCGGTCGGGCGGGGAGCCGGTGGCCCGCTCGACGCCCCACGGTGCGGCGGATTCAGCACCCGGGCGGATGTTCCGCAGATCATCAGACATGACCGGCACAGTAGCCGCGCCCTCGGGGCGCGTCCGGCCCTCTCAGCCCATGCCGCGGACCGGCGGCTCGTCCCTGGTGCCGTCCTCGGCGACGACCGTGAACTCCTCCCGGCCGGCCGCCGACAGGTCCACCGGGTAGAGCGAGGAGGTGTCGTTGACGTCCAGTTCGCGGCTCTGCCGGCCGGTCGCCGCGTCGATCCGGGCCAGCCGGTCGCGGGTCATCGCCCACACCGACGTCCCGTCGACCAGCACGCCCGTCACCTGGTCGTCCAGGCCCGCCGTCCACTGCTTGGTGCCGTCCGCGAGGGAGTACGCGACCAGCCGCCCGGTGGCGGTGCGGCTCGGGTGCGGGCCGCCGCTGATGCTGACGTCGCCCTGCCGCTCCCCCGGCACGATGAACAGGTCCCCGACCACCACCGCGCCGAGCAGCGGCCGGGCGGTGAACTCGTCGAAGGCGTGGACGCCGCCCAGCATCACGTCGAGGTCGTACTCGCCGCCGGAGACCGCGATCGACGCCCGCTGGCGACCCGTCCGGTCGAAGCTGAACACCGCGTGGGTGCCGCGCTCGGCCTGGGCGTCGACCCAGACCACGAGCGGGTCGACGGAGACCACCATGAAGTTCTTGAGCCCGCCCTCGGCCGACATGGCAGCCCGCGTCCGCCCCTGCCCGTCCCCGGACGCCAGGGTGTGCACGACCGCCGTCCCGTCACCGCACTCCGCGGCCGTCACCACGTCCTGGTCCGCGCCCGCGACCTCGACCGGGGTGCACCCGGTGTCGGGCGCGCTGCGCCACAGCTCCCGGCCGTCGGTCAGCCGGACGGCGCGCCAGCCGTCGGTGCCCTGCAGCACGGCCTGGGCGCCCGCCACCGCGACGAGGTCGGAGTCCGCGGTGTCGCCGTCCCGGGCGGGTGCGTTCACGGTGGCGGTCCAGCCCTGCTTGCCGTCCGCGAGGTCCAGCGAGGTGACCGCCGCGCAGGGCTTGCCGTGCGGGGAGTGCCCGACCAGGCCGATGCCGCCCGCGCCGATCCCCCGGCTCATCGTGCACACGGAGTCGGAGCCGGGCGGCGTCCACTGCCAGGCGACCGCTCCCCCGCTGCTGCGGTAGGCGACCACCTGGTCGGGGCGGACCCGCACCACCAGGCTGCCGCTGGTCCAGCTGCCGACCGCGCGGACCGTGGACGGGCGGTCCGCCGGGGCCCGCCAGGCGTCGTTGAGGCCGTCCCCGGCGAAGCCGAGGAAGATCGCCAGCCCCAGCACGGCGCCGACCGCCGCCGCGGGCAGCCCGCGCCTGGGGTGGATCAGCGCCCAGACGAAGCCGGCGCCGCAGGGCAGCAGGCCGAGGATGCTGACGGCGCCCAGGTAGCCCAGGCTGTCGCCGCCGAACCCGTTCGCGGGGCCGAACAGCACGGCCAGGCCCATGCTCGCGAACATGGCCCCCAGCACACCGCCGGTCAGTACCGCCCCGGTCTCCCGGTGCTCGGCGAACCTGGCTGCCCACCTCGTCCTTGCCCGGACGACGCTGTCCTCGGGCCGCTCGGCCATGCCCGTCTCTCCCCTGCGAAGCGCCGCCCCCGCAGTGGGACGTCGATCATCGGATCGTCGCAGAACGGGGCAAGATCCTGAACAAAGAGCAGGGAAAACCACGTCCTTCCCTGCACATGGGAGGCCCGGACCGGCGCGATCGTGACGAATCGCGCCCCACCGCCCCACCAGCCGCCCACACCTGCGGCGCTTACGACCGGTCAGCCCGCCGCCCAGCCCGGGAGGCCCGGCAGCACCGCCTCGGCGAGGCGGTAGAGGGCGGCGTCGTCGATCGGCAGCGAGTCCTTGCGCCAGGCACTCACCTCGAAGCTGCCGCCCGTCCCGTCCGGGTTCTTCGCGACGGCGAGCGCGTGGGCGGGGGCGCCGGTGCCCGCGGTGGACTTGCCGCCGCCGAGGGCGAAGGAGAACGTCATCGTGGGGGTGCGGTAGAACATCGCCTTGTGCCCGAGGACGGGTGCGCGCGGGTCCGCCGGCGGGTACAGCCGGGCGTAGTCGTCCACGTCGACGTACGCGCTGTCGGCGAGCTGGACGTAGAGCTCGCCGAACTGCACCTCCGCCGCACCGTAGGCGTCCTTGTCCAGGGCCGACCCGCCGCTCAGCGTCATCCCGGCCTGCGCCACCAGCACCCGCTCCTTCGGCACGCCCATCAGCACCGGCAGGTCGGGGCGGTTGAGCGCGGCGCACAGCGCGGGGTACCTGGCCGAGTCCGTCGGCTTCGCCGGACTGCACTTCGCCGGCGTGTTGCTCGGCCCGAAGCCCCGGCCGTCCCCGGTCAGGTACCAGAGGCCGGCGAACAGCGCCCCCACCAGGACGACCGCGAGGGCGACCTGCACGCCCACCCGCGGCGCCCGGCCGTCGGCTCCAGGGCCGGGGCCGGGGCCGACGCCGGGTTCTGCCTCCGCCTCAGACCCTGCCTCCGGCCCGGGTTCCGCCTCCGGCTCCGGCTCCGGCTCCGGCCCGGTGCTGCCGGCCTCCACGATTCCCCCACGATCACCAGTCACCGGCGGACCCTACCCCCGGAAACGCCCGTCCGCACCGGCAATTTCCCCGGCCCCGACGTCGCGTCAGTCCGCGAAGACCGGCCGGTCCTTCACGAACTCGACGTACTCGAACACCGCCCCGCCCGGGTGCCGGACGGTCGCGTTGCGGCCGGTCGGCACCTCGTTGGGGCCGTCCAGCAGTTCGCCCCCCAGGGTGGCCAGCAGGGGCCCGAGGCCGTCCAGGTCGTCGACCAGCAGCGTGCTCTGCACCCTGCGGAAGCGCGCCACCGCCTCCTCCGGGCCCGCGACGACCAGCAGACCGCCGATCCGCGCGACCTCCACCCCGGCGTACGGGAAGCGCAACCCCTCGCGCTCGCCGGTGAGTTCGCGCAGCGTGGGCAGGGCGGCCTCCAGGTCGTCCACGTAGACCCGGGCCAGCGTCTCCAGCACCTTCATCGTCACAACCTCCGGAGGATCCACTCGACCACCAAGATCAGTTCGGCTTTCCCGAACTGTCGAACTGAGATACTAGACAGCGCGCCGCCCCACCGCCAGGGCCGGCCGGAGCCACCGAGGAACCCGAGGAACCCGAGGACCCAGATGCGGACCCTGCCCCAGCCCCACCCCGAGGACTTCGACCTCGCCACCGTCCTGCACGCCCTCGGCGACCCGGTCCGGCTCGAACTCGTCCGCCGCCTCGCCGAGGAGGGCGAGACCACCTGCAGCCCCGAGGGGCTCACCGTCCCCAAGTCGACCCTCTCCAACCACTGGCGGATCCTGCGCGAGGCCGGCCTGGTCACCGTCCGCACCAGCGGCAAGGCCCGCCTGGTCACGCTCCGCCGCGACGCGCTCGACGCCCGCCTCCCCGGCCTGCTCGGCGCCGTCCTGGACGAGCTGACGCCCGCCCGCGCCGGGTGACGAACGCCCGTGCCCCCGGGGTAGGTTGAAACGGACCGGGGCACGGCCGCCGGAGCGGGGCACGGGCGCCGGAGCGCGGAAGGGGCGGGGGATGCAGCCGGGCGAGGTACTCGACGGGCGGTACGAACTGGTCGAGCAGATCGGCGAGGGCGCCTTCGGCGCGGTCTGGAAGGCCCGCGACGCGCGCATCCGACGCCTCGTCGCCGTCAAGGTGCTGCTCCCCGGTGCCACCGGTGGTGCCGGCTCCGGAAAGGACGCCGCCCGGTTCGCCCGGGAGGTGGCCACCGCCGGCGCGCTCAACCACCCGTCCATCGTCACCGTGCACGACTTCGGGCAGCACCGCACCGCCGACCGCCCGGTGTTCTTCCTGGTCATGGAGCTGCTCGACGGCGCCCCACTCAGCCGCCACCTGGCCGCCGGGCCGCCACCGCTGCCCCTGGCCCTCGACTGGGCCGCCCAGATCGCCGGGGCACTGGCCACCGCGCACCGGGCCGGGGTCGTCCACCGGGACGTCAAACCGGCCAACGTGATGGTCCAGTCCGCCGGTGCGGTCAAGGTGGTCGACTTCGGCATCGCCCGCACCGGCACCGCCGACGACGGCGTCACCAGCACCAACGTGATCGTCGGCACCCCCGCCTACATGGCCCCCGA
This sequence comes from Kitasatospora sp. NPDC059160, assembly GCF_042755465.1. NCBI lineage: Bacteria > Bacillati > Actinomycetota > Actinomycetes > Kitasatosporales > Streptomycetaceae > Kitasatospora > Kitasatospora sp. NPDC059160. The sequence continues at coordinate 28,753 of NZ_JBHZCN010000080.1, forward strand.
GCGCTTCGAGAACCGCGCCCTCGACGCCCGCTCCGACCTCTACGCCTTCGGCTGCCTGCTGCACGAAGTCCTCACCGGCCGCCCGCCGTTCAGCGGCACCCTGTACGAGCTGATCCGGATGCACGGCGAGGTCCCGCCGACCGCCCCCGGCGCCCTGCGGCCCGGACTGCCGGCCGAACTCGACGCCCTGGTGCTGGACCTGCTCGCCAAGGACCCGGCCCACCGACCGGCCGACGCCGGCGGCGTCGCCGAACGCCTGCGCCGGATCGCCGAATTGCCGCGGACCGCCGGGCACCGGCCCACCCTCCTGGACGCCCGCACCGCCGAACCGGACCCGTACGTCCTGGCCCGGCGCCAGGAGGCGGACGCCCTGCTCGACCGCGCCCGCACGGAAGTCGCCCGGCTCCGCGAGCAGTTCGAGGCCGAGGCCGCCTTCCTCCGCCGCCAGGCCGAGCAGGACATGGCCGAGATCCGGACCCTCACCGAGTCCGCGGCGCAGCAGATCATCGCCGACGCCCGGGCCCGCGGCGAGCAGCTCGAACGCGAATCCGCCGCCCGGGCCGCGGCCGGCCTCCAGCAGCTCGGCGGGAGCGAGCAGCGCGGCGGAACCGAGCAGCGCGACGACCTGCTGAGCCGCCAGGCCGACAAGCTCCGCGGCGACGCCGAGCAGCTGCGGCACAGCGTGGACAACGCCCGGCGGCAGGCCTCGGACTTCCTGGCCGACGCGGCGGCCAAGGTCGGGCTCGGCCCGGCCCCGGAGCCCCGGCAGCAGCCGATCGCCCCGCCCGCACAGCAGCGGCGGCGGCTCCCGAGCGTGCAGGAGCTGCTCGGGAACCGCTCCCGGGCGGCCGGGCGGAACGGGTCGGGGGCGGACCGCGAGCGGCCCGGCGAGTAGACCAACTCCCGCCCGTACCCGGGTGAGCGGCTGGACCCCGCGGGCGCTCCTCACGCACCGCGACCCGCCGCCGGAACCGTAGAATCCGGCTGTCCCCATCCGGACACCACCACCCCAGACCGTCACCCCCGACCGTCACCCCCGACCGTCCACCAGGAAGGACCGGCGTGTTCCGAGCGCAGCGCCCGCACACCGCACAGCTCACCCCGTGGGAGGGCGACGGACCGGTCTCCGGCGTCGCCCTGCTGCTGCCCGGCGGGTTCCTCCGGAGCAAGCGCGGACCACTGCGGATCGCCGAACTCGGCCTCCAGGGTCTCGCCACCGAACTCACCGACCGCGGCCGTCCACACGGGCTGGCGGTGCACCTGCTGCACTACCGCTACAGCGGCTGGAACGGCGCCGACGCCGACACCGCGGTCGACACCCGCTGGGCGCTCGACGAACTCGACCGCCGCTACCCGGGCGTGCCGGTGCTGCTCATCGGCAACTCGCTCGGCGGGCGGGCCGCGTTCTGGTGCGCGGGGCACCCGAACGTCGTCGGGGTGGCCGGGCTCGCCCCCTGGCTACCCACCGGCGACCGGGTCGACCAGCTCGCCGGGCGGCGGGTACTGATCGTGCACGGCACCGCCGACCACAGCGCGGCCAACGCCGCCCAGTCCCTGGAGTACGCGCTGCGCGCCCGGGAGGTCGCGCCCGACCTCGCGCGGTACGAGGTGCCCGGCGGGAGCCACTACCTGGTCCGGCAGAGCGCCGACATCAATGCGCTGATCACGGACTTCGCCCTCACGGTGCTGGGCGCCGAGGCCGCGCCGCTGGCGACGGGTGCGGTCTGCACCCGGCTGCCGGCCCGGGCGTAGCCGGGGGCGGGCTCCCAGGCCGTCCGGCGTCCGGCCCGGCCCGGCCCGGCCCGGCCGATCGGCAGGGCCGGACGCCGAACCCGGTGGATCGGTTATGCCGATCGGCACATGTGGGGAGAGGGTCCCGGCGGCCAGTCTTGGAGTCACCGAGACGGCGGCCACCGGGGCCGCCGGAGAAGGGGGTCTCCACCGTGTTCCGCTTCGCCCGTACCTTCCGCAAGGTCTCCGCCCGGGCCGCCCTCGCGGCGCTCGCCCTCGTGGCGCTCACCGCACCGGCCCCGGCGGGTGCGACCCCCTCCACCGCCCTTTCCGCCGCCCCTTCCACCGACCCCACCGCCACCCTCACCGCCCGGGTCAGTGGATCCGGCCGGATCCACTACGCCCCCCGCCCGGACGACGAGATCCGCTTCACGGTCGACGCCGTGGCCGCCCCCGGCAGCCGGCCCCTCCCCGGCATCCCGCACGGTCTGCCCACCGACGCCCGGGGCACCGTCCACTTCTCCCACCGCGTGGTCGGGACCGGCGAGGTCCACCAGGCCGACGCCGCGGTCGACTGCCTCGCCACCGGCGGCCCCGTCGCCACCCTGACGGCCGTGATCACCAAGTCCGACGCCATGCCGGTCGGGCAGCGAATAGGCCTGAGCATCTACGACGCCCCCGGCCACGGGCGGGACCGCCTCGGCTTCTCCTGGGGCGTGGGCAACGTGGACGTGGACAAGGACGGCAAGCCCTACCAGCCCGTCGTGGGCACCTGCATGGCGCTGGCCCCCTTCGCCCCCGTCACCAGCGGCGGCTTCACGGTCCACTCCGTCGAACTGCCCACCCCGTCCGGCCCCTGACCCGGCCCGAAGCAGCTGCCGTGCCGGTGGCCGCTGTCCTGGGCAGCCGTCTGCACCAGCGCGTACCGGACCCGCCCGCACGCTCCCGAGGCGAAAGGAACTGACCGACCGTCACCCCGCGTCCCCCTCCAAGGCTGCCACCGCAGAACCCGCCCGCCCCACCAGCCCCGGAGCACCCATGCCCATCGCCCAGCGCACCGCCCTCGCCCTCGGCGGCCTGCTCCTCGCCGCCACGCCAACGGCCGCCCTGGCCGACGACACCGCGCCCCGGGGCGGCCCCGACCGAGCCGCCCTCAACGCCGCCATAGCCACCCGACCAGGGGATCCCACCGCGGGTGCGCTCGCCCGGGTGACGGTCGACGGTCGGACCTGGCGCGGCACGGCCGACGACCGAGTGAGCGGGCAGCCGGTCGCCCCGAACGCCGCCTTCCGGATCGGCAGCATCAACAAGACCTTCGTCGCCGCCGTGGTGCTCCAGCTCGCCGCCGAGCAGCGGATCGACCTGGACGGCACCGTCCAGCAGTACCTGCCCGGGGTGCTGCCCGACGGGGCGAACGGCAGCCCGGTCTACCCGGCGGTCACCGTCCGCCAACTCCTCGACCACACCAGCGGGCTGCCACAGGCCGTGGAGGGCCCGGCCGGAGTCAAGGACGGCGACAACGACGGCCTGATCGCCCAGCGCTTCGGGGTCGAGACCTTCGACGAGGTCGTCCAGCGCACCCTGCGGCCCACCGACCGGCCCTGGCCCGTACCGACCACGCCGGGCGCCGAGCAGGAGTACAACAACTTCAACTACCGCCTGGCCGGCCTGCTCATCGAACACGTGACGGGCCACCCGCTCCAGCAGGAGGTGACCACCCGCATCCTCGAACCCCTCCACCTGCGGCACACCGAACTGACCGGGGGCGCGCCGCAGATGCCCGAACCGCACCTGGCCGGATACCTCGACAGCAACGCCGGCGTCCCGACGGACGTCTCCGAGCAGGGCGGCAACTCCGAATCGATGGTCTCCACCCCGGCCGACCTGGACCGCTTCCTGCGCGCCCTGTTCGACGGCGAGCTCCTGCCCCCGCAGCAACGGCACGACCTGTTCGCCCTGCCGCACGACGCCTCCGGGCATCTGCTGCCCTACCGCGGCACCGGGGACTGCCAGTTGGGGCCGGACAAGGGCAAGGCCTGCTACAGCGCCGGGCTGCTGTCCCTCCCACTGTCGGACGGCACCGTGGTCTGGGGGAAGACCGGGCACGATCTCGGCTACTCCGGAGGCGTGTTCGCCACCGCGGACCTGCGCAAGCGCCTGGTCTACTCCGTCGGCTCCAGCGGTGGCACGCCGCCCCAGGCCCTGCGCCTGGCCGCCACTGTCTTCGGCCCCTTCGCCCGCTGACCTTCGTCAACGCGACCTTCATCAACGCTTCCCCCACCGGTTCAACGCCCGGCCGCGGCCTCGCGCCAGCGGCCGGGCGACTCCCCGGCGAGCCGTCGGAAGAAGGCGGCGAAGTTGGCGGCGTCGTCGAAGCCGACCCGCTCCGCGCACCGGGCCAGCGGCAGGTCCGTGTGCGCCAACAGCCGCTCGGCCTCCAGCAGGATGCGCTCGTCCAGGAAGCGCTTCGCCCCGAGCCCACTGGCCGCACGGCTCGCCCGGGTCAAGGTCCGCACGGTGCAGCCGAGTTCGCGGGCGTAGTCGGCGACGTGGTGCCGCCGGGCGAAGCCCTCCTCGACCGCCGCACGGTACCGCCGGAAGACCTCCCGGTCGCCGGCCGCCGCCGACGGCCGCAGCGCCTCGGGCGGGCCCGCCCGGAGCAGCAGCGCCGCCAGCAGGTGCCCGAGCAACGCCCTGGAGAAGGGCTCCTCCCGGGCCACCGCAGCCGCGTGCTCCCGCGCCAGGTGCTCGACCCCGGCCAGCACCAACCCCCAGTCCTCCTGGTCCACCTGCCAGCAGGACGCCCCGAACGCGGCAACCCCGGCAGCCCCGGCCACCCCAGCTGCCCCAGCCACCCCAGCTGCCTCGGCTACCCCGACCGCTCCCGCCAGGACCTCCGGCTCGAACAGCACCAGCGGCCCGTCCACCCCGTCGACCTCCGCCCACCGGTGCACCACACCCGGGCGGATCCAGACTACGCTCCGCTCCCCCAGCGGGTGGTCGACGAAGTCCGCCACCTGCCGGCCGCGGCCCGACCGCACCAGCGCCAGCACATGGAAGTCCGGCCGCTGCGGCCGCTCCCGGCGCCGGGCCCGGTCCATCCGGCGCAGTCGCTCGAAGCTCAGCACCTCCACCCCGAACCCCGCCGACCCGGCCTCCGGGCTGTACCGCACCTGCCGGATCCCGGGCACGTGTCCGCTTTCCACCATCACCGTGCACCTTTCGACCGGGCCTCAGGCCCACTCCTGACCGTAGCCTCCGAGGAGTACCCCTCCCGAGGAGACCACCATGCTGCCGGAATCCACCATCCACCCCGCCCCTGCCTCTGCCCTTCCCCACACCCCCGTCCCTATCCCCGTCCCCGTCCCCGTCCCCGTCCCCGTCGACGGCGGCACCCTCCAGGCCCAGCGCCAGGGGCGGGGCGGCCCCACCCTGGTCCTCGCCCACTACTGGGGCGGCTCGGCCCGCACCTGGGACGCGTTCGTCGGCCACCTGCCGCCCGAGCGCAGCACCGTGCGCTACGACCAGCGCGGCTGGGGCCGGTCCCGCGCGCTGCCCGGCCCGTACCACCTGGAACAGCTCGCCGAGGACCTCCTCGCCGTCACCCGCCGGCTCGACCTGGAGCACTTCGTCCTGGTCGGCCACTCCATGGGCGGCAAGGTGTGCCAACTCGCCGCCGCGCGGCGGCCGGAGGGCCTGGCCGGGCTCGTCCTGGTCGCCCCCGCCCCACCGCGGCCGGCCCCCACCGCCACCCTCGACCACCGGCAGGCGCTCGCCCGCGCCTACGACTCGCCGCAGTCCGCGGGCCATGCCCTCGACCACGTCCTGACCGCCGCCCCGCTGCCTCCGGAGCTCCGCGCCGCCGCCGTCCAGGACAGCCTGGCCGCCGACGTCCCGGCCCGCGAGGAGTGGCCGCTGCACGGCCTCGCCACCGACATCAGCGCCGCCAGTGCCCGGATCCGGATACCCACCTTGGTCCTGACGGGCCGACACGACCGGGTCGAGCCGGCGGACCTGCTCCGCACCCATCTGCTCCCCCACCTCCCGCCCGCCCGCCTCACGGTCGTCCCGGACGCCGGCCACCTGCTCCCGCTGGAAGCGCCCGCCGCCCTCGCCGACGCCGTCGAGTCCTTCACGGCAGGCCTCCCCACCCCGGCCGACCACCGGTGACCCGACCCGTCCCCGACCCTCCCGCCCTTTCCCCTCGACCGCGAAATCGCATTGGCGGTCCGCCACCTCCACTGCCTATCGTCGGGGCATGACCACCCGAACCTTCCGCATCATGGTGCGCGGCGTCTTCGACGGGCTCAGCGACGAGCAGCGCGCCGAGCTCCTCGCCGCCGCCCCCGAGCACGACGTGCTGCACGCCGCCTTCACCCGCGAGGGCCACCTCAGCTACGACCTCGCCGCACGCACCGCCTTCACCTTCCGCTTCCTGGACGAGGGCGAGGCCGAGGAGGACATCCTGGAGGCCACCGAGCGGGCCGAACAGGTCGCGCAGTCCTGGCTGACGGACCGCGGCTACGGCTACAAGAACCTCCGCTCCCAGGCCGAGGACCTCTCCCAGGCGCCACTGGGCAAGCGCCAACGCCGAGCCGCCAACACCACCGGCTGACCGACCCCCTCCCTCTGCCACCTCCTTGACGGCTCCGCCCGTGCATATACTTGAGCAGTCAAGGAGGTGGCAATGACAAACCCCACGAGCCCCAGCCCCGGCCCCAGCACCCGTCCCAGCCCCAGCACCAACCCCGTCCCGAGCCCCGACACCACCCCCCGCCCCGACCCGCTCGACACCGCACTACGCCTGGTCCGCGCCCAGACCGCCGTGGTCAAGCGCTTCGACGCGAGCCTCAGCGGCCTGCACGGCGTGAGCCTGTCCGACTTCACCCTGCTGCTGCACCTCGCCCAGGCCCCCGGCGGCCGGATGCGCCGGGTCGACCTCGCCGAGGCCCTCGGCCTCACCGCCTCCGGCGTCACCCGCGGCCTCGCCCCGCTGGAGCGGATCGGCCTGGTGACCCGCGAGGCCGCCGCCCGCGACGCCCGGGTCGCGTACGCCGCCCTCACCCCGACCGGTCGCGAGCGGCTCGCCGAGATGCTGTACACCGCCCGCCAGATCGCCACCGAGCACTTCGCCGCCGACCAGTGGAGCGGCGAGGACCTCACCCGGCTCTCCGCCCTGCTCACCCGCCTCGGCGGCACCGCCCCCGAACACCGCCACATCCCGAAGCCCTAGGCTGGACCCGAAACACCGGCACCACGGCCACCACCAGCCCTACCCGCACCACGCCTCACCTCCGCGAAGGGCACCACCATGACCCGCACTCCCGGCCCGCCGCCCGGCGCGGCGCCGCGCCGGGAGCCCGCCCTCGCCGAGGTCCACGTCTTCGAGGAGGGCGACCTGCCCCGCCGCCTCCGGCGCATCACCCAGGAGATCCCCCGATGACCACCCCCGACGACGCTGTCCGCCCCGCCGCCGACGGTACGGCCCCCGAGCTCACCGTCGACGGCACCGGCCTGCTCTGCGTCCAACTCCTGCTCCGCCTGCGCAAGCAGATCGCCCACCTCCCGGCCGGGGCCGTGGTCCACATCCTGACGACCGATCCGGCCGCCCCGCTCGACCTGCCCGCCTGGTGCCACCTGACCGGCCATGAGTACCTCGGCCCGGTCCCCTCCCCGGCGCCGGACCACGACGTGTACGCCCTGCGCCTCACCTCCGCCCCCGTCCAGACCCGCCCCGACCGCCCGTGGCACCCCACCCCCACGACAGACTGAGCCCGACCGAGCGGAAATCCCCGCGCGCCGGCCGCCCCTCCCGGTGAAGACTGCCCCCATGCCCACCGCAGTCCCCGCCCCGGACGGTCCGCGCGCCAACCAGCTCCTCGGCCATCCTCCCGAGGCCCGCCTCCTGCTGCTCAACTGCGACGACCTCGGCCTGGACGAGTCCGTCAACCTCGCCGTGATCGAGGCGGTCCGCCAGGGCATCGCCGCCTCCGCCAGCCTGATGACCCCCTGTCACGCCGCCCCGCACGCGCTCCGCCTCCTGCGCCGCCACCCGGAGATCCCCTTCGGCGTCCACCTCACCCTGGTCTGCGAGGCACCGCACCTGCGCTGGGGCCCGCTCACCGCCCGCGACCGGGTGCCCTCCCTCCTCGCGCCGGACGGCGGGTTCCACGCCCCCACCCCGGCCGGCCGGGCCGCGCTCACCGCGAACGCCCGGATCGACGACGTGGAGCGCGAGTTCCGCGCCCAGATCGACGCCGTCGGGGCGAGCGGCCTCAGCCCGACCCACCTGGACTTCCACTGCCTGGCCGACGGCGGCCGCGAGGACGTCCTCGACCTCGCCCTCGCCCTGGGCGCCGAGTACGACCTGGCGGTGCGGGTCTGGCTGCCGCCCGCCCTGGACCGGCTGCGCCAGCGCGGGCTGCCGGTGGTCGACCACGGCTTCCTCGACAGCTTCGCCGTACCGGTAGAGGACAAGCCCGCCCACTACGCCCGCCTGCTCGCGGCCCTCCCGCCGGGCCTGACCGAGTGGGCCGTCCACCCGGGCCTCGCCACCGGCCCCGACGACGGCCGGCCCGTGCGCCGCAGTGACTACGAGTTCCTGGTCTCCCCCGAGGCCCGCCGCCTGCTCGCCGAGCACGCGATCACCGTGCTCGGCTACGACGCCCTCCAGCAGGCCTGGCGGACCGCCCGCGAGCGGCCCACGCCAGGCGCCCCCGTCGGACCGGTGTGCCACGATGAGGAGAACGTAACGTAACGGCCCGGCTCCACAGGGAGGTTGACCACCATGGACTCGATCCTCAGCTGCCACTGGCACGACCAGGACGGCGCGTGGGAACTGACCGTCCGTCGCAACGGACCGGCGTGGGAGCTGTTCGCGTCCGCGCCGTTCGGTTCGGAGTCACTCCCCTTCGCCGACCCGGACGAGGTCCGCCGCCTCGCCCAGACCCTCCTCGACCTGCCCGCCGAGCCCGAGCCGTACGAGTTCGAATGGACGCTCTCCCGGACGGACTTCGCCCACACCGAGCGGGAGCGCACCCTCTTCGCGACCCTCGCCGTCGGACTGGACCCCGACGACGGCCACCGCCCGTACCTCGCCTACCAGTCCTCCCACCACCTGCGCGAGTTCGCCGCGCTCGGCCTGGAGGTGATCTGCGAGGACCCCCCGGTCGACCACCTCCGCGCCCAGGCCCACGCCTTCCTCACCAACTGCCCGGCCCCGCCACCCCTCCAGCCGTAACCCCGCCCACCCGTACGGCCCGTACCGCCTGCGCTGCCCGCACCGCCTGCACGGCCCGCACCGCCCAGTCCAGCACCTCACCCGAACTCTCCGGCGCCACCCACCCGTTGACGACCGCCAGCAACTCCAGGTACCGCTCCCGCCGGGGGTCCGCCATTGCCCGCAGTCGCCCCACCAGCCGGTCCACCAGGCACTCCACCAGCCGCTCCGGCAGCCGGGCCCGCAGCTGCTCCCCCGCCCCGGCCCTGCCCACCAACTCCGCGTACCGCTCCAGCAGGACCGCGACCACCCGCGCCGCCTCCGCCGATCCCGGCTCCACCCCCGCCGCCACCGCCGGGCCGACCGCCCTCCGCACCAGCACGGCCAGTCCGGGCCGGGGCGGTGCACCGGTCGCACCCTCCGCCGCCTCGTCCTCCGCCAGTCCGCGCAACAGCTCCCGGAACCCGTCGTCCCCGGCCAGCAGCGCCAACTCCACCCAGGCCTCGACCTGTTCGTCCGACGGCCGCTCCGGCAGCCGGGGCGTCAGCGACTCGGCCACCCCACCCCAGCACCCCTCCGCGCCGGGCACCGCAGACCCGCCGGACACCGCAGCCCCGCCGGGCACCGCGGCCGCTCCGAACACCGCGGCCAGGAACTCCCCGACCAGGCGCCCCCGTTCGTCCTCCGTCAATCGGGCCAGCCGGTGCACGAGCGTCAACTCCTCCGTGGTCGCCCCGCGCGCGGCCACCGTCCGCAGCACCGCCTGCCGCAGCCGCAGCACCCGGATCCGGACGTCCAGCGCCGCGGCGTGCGCCGCCGCGACCTCGGACAGCGCGCGCTCGCGGCCGAGCACCTGCCGGACTTCCGGCAGACCGAGCCCGAGCTCGCGCAAGGTGCGCACCAGGTCCAGGCGGGCGACGGCGTCCGCGCCGTACCGCCGGTGGCCGGCCGGGTTGCGGTCGGCCGGCGACACGATCCCCTGGTCCGAGTAGAACCGGACGGTCTTCACCGTCAGCCCGGTCCACCGGGCCAGTTCACCGATGGTGAGGAGGGTGGGGAGCGCATCGCCGTTCATGCCCACCACCCTGCCGCCTCCCCCTACAGGAGGTGCAACCCCGGCAGCCCAGGCCCCGGCAACCCCAGCAGCCCAGGCGACCCGGGCGACCTGGGCCCCCAAGGCCGCCCGGGCGACCAGTGGCTCAGGCCGTCCGCCGCAGCAGCGCCAGGTACATCGCGTCCGTCCCGTGCAGGTGCGGCCACAGCTGCACGTCCGGCCCGTCGCCGAGCGCGGGAACGCCGGGCAGCAGCGGCCGGGCGTCGATCCACTCGACCCGGCCGCCCTGCTCGCGCAGCACGTCGTCGACCACCGCCCGGGTCTCCGCGAGGTGCGGCGAGCAGGTCGCGTAGCCGACCACGCCGCCGATCCGGGTGGCCTCGATCGCCGAGCGCAGCAGGTCCCGCTGGAGCGGGCCGAAGGCCGCGACATCGGCCGGCCGGCGCCGCCAGCGCGCCTCCGGGCGGCGCCGCAGCGCGCCCAGGCCGGAGCAGGGGACGTCGACCAGCACCCGGTCGAAGCCGCCGGAGCGCCAGGCCGGGCGCGTCCCGTCGGCCGCGATCACCGTGTACGGGCCGGGGTTGCCCTCCAGCGCCCGCGCCACCAGCCGGGCCCGGTGCGGCTGCTTCTCGCTGGCGACCAGTCCCGCGCCGCGCTCCGCGGCCAGGGCGGCGAGCAGGGCGGCCTTGCCGCCCGGGCCGGCGCAGCCGTCCAGCCAGAGCCGGTCCGGGCCGTCCAGCGGCGCGCTCGCGAGCGCCAGGGCGACCAGCTGGCTGCCCTCGTCCTGGACGCCGGCCCGGTTCTCCTGGACGGCGGTCAGCGCACCGGGGTCGCCGCCCTCGGCGAGCCGCAGCGCGAACGGGGACCAGCGCCCGGGCTCGGCCTCGGGCAGCACCTCGGCCAGCTCGCCCACGGTGGTCCGGCCGGGCCGGGCGACCAGGGTGACCTCGGGCCGGGCGTTGTCGGCCCGCAGCAGTTCCTCGATCGCGGTGCGCCCGGAGGCGTCCGGCTGCCAGCGGCCGAGCGAGTCCCAGAGGGCGGAGACCACCCAGCGCGGGTGCGAGTGCACGACCGCCAGGTGGTCCTCGGCGTCCTTGTCGTACGGCGGGGCGACCCGCTCGATCCAGGCGTCCAGGTCGTGGGCGCTGATCCGGCGCAGCACGGCGTTGACGAACTTGGCCTTGCCGTCGCCGAGCACCACCCGGGCCAGCTCGACGGTCGCCGAGACGGCCGCGTGGCTGGGGATGCGGGTGGTGAGCAGCTGGTGGGCGCCGAGCGAGAGCACGTCCAGCACCGGCGGGTCGACCTTGCTCAGCGGCCGGTCGATGCAGGCGGCGATAACCGCGTCGTAGGTGCCCTGGAGCCGCAGGGTGCCGTAGACGAGTTCGGTGGCGAGGGCGGCGTCGCGCCGGTCCATGCCCTTCTGCTCGGCCTCGCGGAGCAGGGAGGGCAGGATCAGGTTGGCGTACGCGTCACGCTCGTCGACGGCGCGCAGCGCGCGGAACGCGACGATCCGGGCCGGGTCCTTCTTGGGCCGCCGGTGCGGACGGGGGGCGCGCTTGGCGCCTGCGGGGGTGTTCGGGGGCGTGCTCACAGATACCTCAAAGTGCTGCGGTGGCTATTTTTCGTACGAAACATGCGGATCGTACGGATCAAACGAACAGTAACGCCAAACCGGAGGCTCAGCCTCCGAACCGCTCCCCGGCCTCCAGCCGCGCCCCGCGCGCCCAGTCGGCGGCCCGCATCTCCTTCTTCCCCTGCGGACGCACCTCCCCCAGCTCCAGGTCGTGGGAGCCGGTGCCGACCCGCACGCTGTTCTTGCCGACCATCGCGACCTCGCCCGCTGCCAGCTCGGCCGACTCCGGCAGCAGCTTGACCGGCCCGGTGACCTTGAGCCGCTCTCCCCGGAACTCCGTCCACGCACCCGGCGCGGGCGCGCAGCCGCGCACCACCCGGTCGATCCGCAGCGCGGGGTGGGTCCAGTCGATCCGGGCGTCCTCGACGGCGATCTTCGGCGCGAGGGTGACGCCCTCGGCGGGCTGCGGCACGGCGTGCAGCGAGCCGTCCTCGATGCCGTCCATGGTGGCCGCGAGCAGCCGGGCGCCGGAGAACGAGAGCCGGGTGAGCAGGTCGCCGCTGGTGTCGCTCGGGCGGACCTCCTCGGTGATCACCCCGTAGACCGGGCCGGAGTCCAGGCCCTGCTCGATCAGGAAGGTGGAGGCGCCGGTCACCTCGTCTCCGGCCAGCACCGAGTGCTGGACGGGGGCCGCGCCGCGCCAGGCGGGCAGCAGCGAGAAGTGCAGGTTGACCCAGCCGTGCTTCGGGATCTCCAGGGTGCCGGGGCGCAGCAGCGCGCCGTAGGCGACCACCGGGCAGCAGTCGGGGGCGAGTTCGGTGAGCCGGGCGACGAAGTCCGGGTCGCTGGGCTTCGCCGGCTTGAGGACCTCGATCCCGGCCTCCTCGGCGCGCTGGGCGACGGGGCTGGCGACCAGCTTGCGCCCGCGCCCGGCGGGGGCGTCGGGGCGGGTGACCACCGCGACGACCTCGTGCCGGTCGGAGGCGATCAGCGCGTCGAGGGCGGGAACGGCGACCTCGGGGGTGCCGGCGAAGACGAGACGCATCAAGTGCCTTTCTGCATACGGGAATCGAGGAACGAACTCAGCGAGCGGAGCCGAAGGTGCTGTGCGGCGAGACCTTGACGACGGGCGCCGGCCCGGTGCCCCAGTCGGCCTCCCGGATGGCCTTCAACGCGGCCTTGCGCTGCTCCCGGTCGAGCCGGTCGATGAAGATGATGCCGTCCAGGTGGTCGGTCTCGTGCTGGATGCACCGGGCGAGCAGCTGGGTGCCCTCCAGCGTGACCGGGTCCCCGTACATGTTGAAGCCCTTGGCCACCACGCCGTACGCGCGCTTGGTGTCGTAGCGCAGTCCGGGCAGCGAGAGGCAGCCCTCCGGGCCCTCCTGCTCGTCCTCGCTGAGCGACAGGTCCGGGTTGATCAGGTGCCCGGTGACGCCGTCCACGTGGTAGGTGAACACCCGCAGCGAGACGCCGAGTTGGGGCGCGGCGAGGCCGGCGCCGGGGGCGTCGAGCATGGTGTCGGTGAGGTCGGCGACCAGCCTGCGCAGTTCCTTGTCGAAGGTGGTCACCGGCTGGGCGCTGGCCCGCAGGACGGGGTCTCCGAAGAGACGGATCGGCTGGATCGCCACGGGGTACGGGCTCCTGTCCGGACTGGGCTCGGGCTGCGGGCAACGGCTGGTTCCCGCCAAGTCTATGCAACCCGCCCGGGCGCTCCGACGGGCCGTCCTCGGACGCCCGCACCGGCTTCTGGCATATCCCGAGTCTGCCGAGCCGCGTTACCCCGGCCCCCGCTTCGGCGTTGGTCAAGAGAGATTGACCGGGGCCGGGCGCACGGGACACCGCGCCCCGGCCGAGCTGAACCGTACGGAAGGTGGCACGTAGGCCATGGCCGAGCAGATCAACCACGACGCCCGGGCGCGGGCGAGCCTGCACCTGCTGGTGCGGGACATCGAGCGGGTGAGGCGCCAGGTCGACGCGCTGCGGACGCTCACCGCCCAGCTGGGCAACGTCTACCGACCCCGCCGGCCGAGCACCTCGGCCGGCTTCGTGGTGTACGGGCGGGCGCCCGCGCCGACCGTGCGCCTGGCGCAGGAGCTGCGGGAGAGCGTGGAGACCCTGGTGGCGGCGGCGGTCGAGTTCGACCGGGCGCTGGGCTTCTCCTGGGACTCGGTGGGCTCCGCCCTCGGGGTCACCAAGCAGGCGGTCCACCGCCGTTACGGGATGCGCCGCCCGACCAGCGAACTCCTCGCCGCCAGCGGCGCCGTCCCCGGCCCCGCCCGCCCGGACCGCTCCGAGGAGCTGCCCGTCCCCGCCGAGCGCAGCGGCGGCCTGGCCGCCACCGTCCCGGCGGCCCGCCAGGGCGGCCTGGACCGCTCCAGCCTGGAGCGCAACGCCCTGGACCGCACCCCGATCGACCGCACCCCCGTCGGCACCCCCGTCGACCGGACGCCCCTCGACCGCACCCCCGTCGACCGGACGCCGCTCGACCGCACCCCCGTCGACCGCGACCGCACGCCCACCGAGCGCCCGCCGACCGGCATCCCCCTCCGCGGCTGACCACCCGCGCCGCCGACCGGGCCGCCCCGGGGCGGGGTGGCCCACTCACCCCGCCCCCGCAGGTCCGTCACCCCCGCCGGCCACCACCGGTCAGCAGCCCCCAGCCACCCCCACCGCTACCCGATGTCCGTCGGATCCACCCGCACCCGCACCGGCTCCGGCGTCCGCAGCGCGATCCGCGCGATCTGCGCCGCCTTGAGCGCCGCCGCCAGCGCGGCCCCCTGCCCGGGCGCCACCCGCAGCAGCGCCCGCTCCTGCTCCTCCCCGCGCAGCGCGGGCACCGGCACCGGGCCGAGCACGTCCGCGCCCTCCGGCAGCCGGATCAGGTTCAGCAGGTCGGCGACGGCCGCCGGGCTCCCGCTGACGGCGGCCATCCGCGACACCGGCGGGAAGTGCAGCTGCGCCCGTTCGTCCCGTTCCAGCCCGGCGTGCCCCAGCGGGTCCCAGCGGACCAGGGCCTGCACCGGCCGGGCCGAGGGCTCGGCGACCACGACGACCGTCCCGCCCTCCCCGGCGGGCCGGGCCAGGGCGGCGGCGGCCAGCCAGAGCCGCAGGGTCTCCTCCCCCGCCCGCAGGTCGGGCCGGCCGAGCAGGGCCCAGCCGTCCAGCAGCAGCACCGCCCCGTACCCGGAGCCGCCCTCGACCACCGGCTCCGCGCCCGGGGTGGAGATCACCAGCGAGGGCTCGTCCGGCACGGTGTCCAGCACCGCGTCCCGCCCCGAGGTCCGGACCGGGATCCGCGGGAACGCCTTGCCCAGTTCCTCCGCGGTGCGCCGGGCGCCGACCACCTGGGCCCGCAGCCGGAAGGAGCCGCACTCGGGGCAGTGCCAGTCGTTCTCCGCCTCCCCGCACCAGCCGCAGCTGAGCGGGGCGTCGGCCGAGGGCGCCTCCAGGGGCCCTTCGCAGCGCCGGCAGCGGGCGGGCGTGCGGCAGCGGCCGCAGGCGAGCCGGGGCACGTAGCCGCGCCGGGGCACCTGGATGAGCACCGGGTGCCCGGCCGCCAGCGACTCCCGGGCGGCCTCCCAGCCGACCGAGGGCAGCCGGGCGGCCTGGGCGGCGGCGTCCCGGTGCTGGTCCTGGTCGGTGACGGTCCGCACCCGGGGCGCGACCTGCCGCACCGTCTCCCGGTCGGCGACCAGCGGCCGGGCCCAGCCGGTGGCGACCAGCTGGGCGCCCTCCACGGTCACCGTGTGCCCGCCGAGCAGCACGGCCGCGCCCTCCTCGGCGGCGCGCAGCAGCGCCACCTCGCGCACGTGCGGGTGGGGGGCGCGCGGGTCGCTGTGGCTGCCGTCCCCGTCGGACCAGACCACGACGAGGCCGAGGTCGCGGACGGGCGCGAACATGGCGGCCCTGGTCCCGATCGCGGCGTGCACCGAGCCGCGGCTGACCGCCAGCCAGCGCCGGTAGCGCTCGCGCGGGCCGAGGTCGGCCTCCAGTGCCATGTGCATCCCGGGGCCGAGCAGCTCGGTCAGCGCCCGGTCGACCCGGGCGACCGAGCGGCGGTCCGGCAGCACGACCAGGGCGCCGCGCCCGCCGGCCAGCGTCGCCGCGACCGCCCGGGCGATCTCGTACGGCCAGCCGGGCCCCGGGAGCGCCGCCCACACCGCCCGCGGCGAGCCGCCGTCGGCCAGCGCGGTGAGGAAGTCCGGCCCGGCCGGGTAGCGCTGCCAGCCCCCGGGCGCCGGGGCCTGGGGGCGCGGCAGCGGCGCCGGGGAGGGCTCGGCCTCGGCCTTGGCGTGCCGGGGCGGCACGGCGAGCTGGAGCACGTCGGCCAGCGTCCCGGCGTACCGGTCGGCGACGGTGCGGCAGAGCCGCAGCAGCTGCGGGCTGAGCACGGGTTCGGGCGAGAGCACCTGGGCGAGCGGGGCGAGCGGGCCGGCGAAATCGCTCTTCTCCAGCCGGGCGACGATGAACCCGTCGTGCAGTTCCCCCCCCTCGCGCTGGCCCTTGACCACCCGCGCTCCGAAACGCACCCGCACCCGGACGCCCGGCTGGGCCTCCTCCGCCATCGCGGCGGGCACCTCGTAGTCGAAGAGCTTGTCGATGGTGAGCACGCCCTTGTCCACCACGACCCGGGCCACCGGCAGGTGCTCGGCCCGTTTGGCCCCGCGCCACGACCGGGGCTTGGCCCGCTTGACCGTCTCCCGGATGAACGCCAGCTGCTCCGGCTCGGCGCCCCCGTTCTCCCCTGTGCTGCTCATCGCTCCCAAGTACTACCAGGTCACACCGACAGGACGCACAAAGCGGAGCGGGGGGCCCCCC
The DNA here is from genome assembly GCF_042755465.1 of Kitasatospora sp. NPDC059160. Lineage (NCBI taxonomy): Bacteria > Bacillati > Actinomycetota > Actinomycetes > Kitasatosporales > Streptomycetaceae > Kitasatospora > Kitasatospora sp. NPDC059160. The sequence goes on from NZ_JBHZCN010000080.1 coordinate 45,151, forward strand.
CCCCCCCCGGGGGGGGGGGGGCCCGCCCCACCGGAGCGCCGGTTCGGGCGCGAGCCAAACTTAGGGGTACACCCGGAGTGGGGGGCGCGCAGTGTAATAGGCGGAGA